>VERC01000006.1 GCA_018882825.1 Acidimicrobiia bacterium
GAGGTGTACCTCTCACCGGATCTGCCCGATTACAAGATGTGGGCCGAGGCGATGGGTTGTGTCGGCATGCGGGTGGAGTCCCCCGAGGACGTGCTCCCCGCCATCGAACGGGCCAACGAGATCGACGATCGACCGGTGGTCATCGACTTCCGCACCGATTCACGCGAGAAGGTGTTCCCGATGGTGCCGGCCGGCGCGTCGAACTCCGACATCGTCGTGGGACCGGAGCCCCGATGAGCACCGCCGACACCGAGATCGCGTCGGCCGGGCAGGCCGCGCTCGACGTCCGCCACCACATCCTGTCGGTGCTGGTGGAGAACAAACCGGGCGTGCTGGCCCGTGTGGCCGGACTGTTCGCCCGACGCGGCTTCAACATCTTCTCGTTGGCCGTGGCCCCCACCGACGAGCCGACCCTGAGTCGCATCACCATCGTCGTCGACGTGCGTTCGACGCCGCTGGAACAGGTGACCAAGCAGCTCGACAAGTTGATCAACGTGGTGCAGATCGACGAGTTGGCCCCCGAGGCCTCGGTCGAACGCGAACTGATGATCGTCACCGTCACCGTCGATGCCGCCTCCCGGCCCGAACTGCTGGCCCTCACCGAGGAGTACAGCGGCGTCGTGCTCGACGAGGCCGCCGACCGGATCACGGTGTCACTCGGTGGTGTGCCCGATGCGCTTGACGCCTTCACCGCCCGGATGGGTTCGGCCGTGGTCGCCTACCAGCGCACCGGCCGTATCGCCCTGCCCCGTATCGCCCCCTGAGGCGGCGGTTCGACCGCCCGCCGGACCCGGCCCTAACCTGCCCCTCTCCCGCCAACGGTCGTCGACAGACGGCCCTCCGACGACCAGGAGTTCCCGTGGCCACCGTCTACTACGAGGCTGACGCCGACCGATCCTTCATCGCCGACCGCAAGGTGGCGGTGATCGGCTACGGCTCGCAGGGCCATGCCCATGCCCTCAACCTGAAGGAGTCCGGCGTCGACGTGGTCGTCGGTCTGCGCGACGGCTCGTCGTCGAAGGGCAAGGCCGAGGCCGAAGGTCTGCGCGTGCTGCCGATCGCCGAGGCGGCGGCGTGGGCCGACACGATCATGATCCTGCTGCCCGACACCGAGCAGAAGGCCGTCTACGACGCGGAGATCGCCCCCAACCTGAACGAGGGCGACGCGTTGTTCTTCGCCCATGGGTTCAACATCCGCTTCAACCGCATCGTGCCGCCCGCCGGAGTCGATGTGGTCATGGCCGCTCCCAAGGGCCCGGGTCATCTCGTGCGCCGCACCTACACCGAGGGTGGCGGTGTGCCCTGTCTCATCGCCGTCGAACAGGACGCCAGCGGACACGCCCGCGATGTGGCGCTGGCCTACGCCGATGCCATCGGTGGCACCCGCGCCGGTGTCATCGAGACGACGTTCACCGAGGAGACCGAGACCGATCTGTTCGGTGAGCAGGCCGTGCTGTGCGGCGGCGTGACCGCGCTGGTGCAGGCCGGGTTCGAGACCCTCGTCGAGGCCGGCTACCAGCCCGAGATGGCCTACTTCGAATGCCTCCACGAGGTGAAGCTGATCGTCGACCTCATGTACGAGGAGGGGATCTCGGGGATGCGCTACTCGATCTCCGACACCGCCGAGTACGGCGACGTCACCCGTGGCCCCCGCGTGATCACCCCGACGACCAAGGCCGAGATGAAGACGATCCTCGCCGAGATCACCTCGGGCCGGTTCGCCGACGAGTGGATCGCCGAGTCGGAGTCGGGTCGCACGCGCTTCAACGAGTTGCGCAAGGCCGGTGCCGAGCACCCGATCGAGAAGACGGGCAAGGAACTGCGGGCGATGATGCCGTGGATCTCCGCCGGCCGGAAGAGCGTGGCCGAGACCTCCGGTGGTGCCCAGGGCTGACGCCCGGTCCGGCACTCCCGGGCCCCTCGGTCATCCATCGCCCACCGACGCGCCCCTCTCGGGGCTCAGACGCGGATGACCCCGAAGCCGAGCCCTTCGATGAAGTCCCCGTCCTGCGTCATGACGGGGATGTCGTGCGCCATCGCGGTGGCGGCGATCCATGCATCGTTCGCCCTCATCCTTCGATCCGCTTCGCGGAGGAGGGCCCGGAGCTCGGCCCAGCGTTCGGCGACCGAACGGTCGATGGGAAGCGGTTCGAGCCGCATCGCCCGAGTGAGCGTCTCGAGGCGACGCGCCCGGGATCGGGCATCGGGCGCGCTGAGGACTCCGGTACGCAACTCACCGATCGTGATGACGCTCACGCACACATCGGATGACATCTTCGATCGATCGAGGGGGCGCCGGCTCTCGAGTGCGATGAAGATCGATGTGTCGACGAGCGCTGCGCCTGCGGCAGCGCCCCGGTCAAGCGAATTCATCGTTGTCGAGGTACTCGTCGAGTTCGTCCAGGAGATCGCGGAGGCCGGGGTCGGCTGGGCGAAGGATGTGGGTGAGGAAGTGGTCGGTCGACACGAACGTCGGTCGGGATTCCAGCGGCTCGATGCGGGCGACCGGGCGACCGTCGAGGGTCACGATCACGCTGTCGCCCTCGAGGACGCGGTCGAGCACGGCTCGGGTCTCGTTGCGCAGTTCACGGGCGCCGACGGTGGGCGGGTCGGAGGTGAGCGACATGGCCGCAGTCTACGAGACATGTCGCACATGTGCGACAGGGTGAGATCGGCCCGGTTCCGGCCCCGGGCCATCGGCGGCACCGGGCCTTCACGTGTCGGGGTCCAATTCCTGAGTTGATCGGTCGGGAATTGGAACCTAGGTTGTGGCCCGTTCGTCGCCCGGTGGGCGACCGTCACCGAGGAGCGACATGAGCGACAACTGGGGCTTCGACACCCGTCAGATCCACGCCGGCCAGGAACCCGACCCGACCACCGGGGCCCGGGCGGTGCCGATCTACCAGACGACCTCGTACCAGTTCCGCGACACGGCCCACGCCGCCAACCTGTTCGCGTTGGCCGAGATGGGCAACATCTACACGCGGCTCATGAACCCGACCACGGGTGTGTTCGAGGCCCGCATGTCCTCACTCGAGGGCGGCACCGCCACCGCCGTCGGCATCCCCGGTGCACTGGCCACCTCGTCCGGTCAGGCTGCCGAGTCGGTCGCCATCATGAATCTCGCCGAGGCGGGCAGCCATGTCGTGGCCTCGGCCGCCCTCTACGGCGGCACCTACACGCTGCTCGGGAGCACGCTGCCGCGCTACGGCATCGAGGTGACCTTCATCGACGACCCCGACGACCTCGATGCATGGGCCGCCGCCGTGCGCCCCAACACCAAGGCCTTCTACGGCGAGACCATCGGCAACCCGCGCAACGACGTGCTCGACATCGAGGGTGTCTCCAAGGTGGCGCACGACAACGGCGTGCCGCTCATCGTCGACAACACGGTCGCCTCCCCGTGGCTCATCCGTCCGATCGAATGGGGCGCCGACATCGTCGTGAACTCCGCCACCAAGTTCATCGGTGGACACGGCACGTCGATCGGCGGCGTCATCATCGACGGTGGCTCCTTCGACTTCGGGGCCAACGACAAGTTCCCGATGTTCACCGAACCCGACTCGAGCTACCACGGCCTGCAGTACTGGCCGGCACTCGGACCGGGTGCCTACATCATCAAGGCCCGCACCCACTTGCTCCGTGACATGGGTGCGGCGCTGTCGCCGTTCAATTCGTGGACCCTGCTGCAGGGTCTGGAGACGCTGAGCCTGCGCATGGAGCGCCACAACGCCAATGCCATCGCCGTGGCCGAGTTCCTCGCCGGGCACGCGCAGGTCGAGTCGGTGCAGTTCGCCGGTCTGACCTCGTCGCCGTGGCACGAGCGGGCCAGGAAGTACTCGGGCGGCAAGGGCTTCGGTTCGGTGCCGGCATTCGTGATCAAGGGTGGCAAGGAGGCCGGACAGAAGTTCGTCGAGGGCCTCACGTTGCACAGCCACGTCGCCAACATCGGCGATGTGCGCAGCCTCGCCATCCACCCGGCGACCACGACGCATTCGCAGCTCACCGAGACCGAGCAACTCTCCACCGGCGTCAATCCCGGTCTGGTGCGCCTGTCGGTGGGTCTCGAGTCGATCGCCGACATCATCGCCGACCTCGAGCAGGGCTTCGCCGCTGCCCGCTAGGCGGACCTCGTGACCTCCGTCCAACTCCATCCCGACATCGAGCGGGTCCGGCACCTGGCGCCGGACCTCTCCCTGGACGATGCCACCGTGCTGGCGCTGCGAAGCGCAGGCCTCGGGGCTCCGGTCGAGTTGTCGGACCGCGTCGAGCGCACCGACCACGTCGTCGTCGACGATCCTCGTGTCGTCGTGCGTGTGCACCGGCCGCGGGGTGTGTCCGGTCCACTCCCGGCGATCGTCCAGATCCATGGTGGGGGCTACGTGCTCGGCTCCTACGAGATGGACGACCCGCGGTTCGATCGTTGGTCTCCCGAACTCGGCGTCATCGGGGTGTCGGTGGAGTACCGCCTCGCCCCCGAGACGCCTTGGCCCGGTCCGTTGGAGGACTGCTACGCCGCGCTGGTGTGGACGCATGCGCACGCCGCCGAGCTGGGCATCGATCCGGCGCGTATCGGCATCGGGGGTGTGAGCGCTGGAGGCGGACTGGCCGCCGCGCTGTCGCTGCTGGCCCGCGACCGGGGCGAGGTGCCGGTGGCCTTCCAGGTGCTGGAGTGTCCGATGATCGACGATCGACGGGTGACCGTCTCGTCCCAGCTCGACGGCCTGCTGGTGTGGTCCCGGGAGTCGAACGCCTATGGCTGGCGGGCCTACCTCGGCGACCTCTACGGGACCGACGTCCACTACACCGCGGCGCCGGCCCGGGCCGACGACCTGTCGGGACTTCCGCCGGCGCTCGTCATCGTCGGTGGTGCCGACGGTTTCCGTGACGAGGACATCACCTATGCGATGCGGCTGTCACAGGCCGGGGTGCCCACGGCCCTCCACGTCATCCCGGGAGCACCGCACGGCGTGCAGATGTTCGCCGGCACTGCGCCGGCCATGCAGTGGGAGCGGCTGGTCACCGACTGGGTACGCGAGCAGCTGGCCTGACCCGCTGGTCCGAACGTCGGCCCCGACCGGCCGATCCATCACATCGCCGCGGGTATGGTCGGCCCTCGTCCAGTGAACGAGGGAGAGTGGGCATGGATGCCACGTTCGACTTCAGCGGCAAGGTGGCCATCGTCACCGGTTCCACCAAGGGACTGGGACGGGCCATGGTCGACGGGTTCGCCCGGTTCGGCGCCAAGGTGGTGGTGAGCAGCCGCAAACAGGACCTGTGCGACGCAGTGGCCCAGGAATTGCGCGATGCCCATGGCGCAGATGTGTTGCCCCTGGCCTGCCACGTCGGCGAATGGGATGCCATCCCCACCTTCGTCGACGCCGTCGTCGAACGGTTCGGTCGTATCGACATGCTCGTCAACAACGCCGGCATCAACCCCACCAGCGACTCTTTGTCCGACACCGACATCGGCCTGTGGCGCAAGGTCTTCCAGGTCAACCTGGAGGGTCCGTTGCGGATGTCGACGCTGGTGGCGCCGGTGATGCGCGACAACGGCGGTGGGTCGATCGTCAACATCGCCACGGTCGGTGCCTACAGCGGCGGTCCCGGCGTCGGGGCCTACGGCGCCTCCAAGGCCGGACTCATCAACATGACGCGCACCATGGCCAAGGAGTTCGCGCCATGGAACATCCGCGTGAACTCGTTGTGTCCCGGTCCGGTCAAGAGCGAACTCACCGAGGGTGCCGAGCGCATGTCCCCGGGCTTCTACGAACGGGCGGCGTCGGCCACCGCCCTCAAGCGGGTGGCCGAGACCGAGGAGATCATCGGGCCGGTGCTGTACCTGGCCAGCGATCTCTCCTCGTTCGTCACCGGTGACGACATCGTCGTCGCCGGCGGCATGCCCCGTGGCTGAAGAGATCGTCTTCGACGGCGCCGTCGCCATCGTCACCGGTGCCGGCGGTGGTCTCGGGCGCGCCTACGCCCGTCTGTTGGGCGAGCGCGGCTGTCGCGTCGTCGTCAACGACGTCGGACGCCCGCATGGTGACGACGTTCCCGTCGCCGCCACGGTCGTCGACGAACTACGGGCGCTCGGCATCGAGGCCGTCGCCGACACGCACGATGCCGTCACCGAGGGAGGCGCCATCGTGGCCACGGCCGTCGACTCGTTCGGCGTCGTCGACATCGTGATCAACAACGCCGGAATCGGCGCCGGCACGCCGATCGGTCCCGATGCCCCCGAGCAGTGGCGCCCCACCATCGACGCCACCCTGCAGTCGTCGATCGCCGTCACCGGCGCGGCATGGCCGCACCTCGTCGAACGAGGAGGGGGACGCATCGTCATGACGGGCTCGCCGGCCATGTTCGGTGCGTCGACGACCATCCCGTACTCGGCGACCAAGTCGTCCATCTACGGCCTCACCCGCTCGGTGGCCGCCGCCGGACGTCGTCACGGCATCGCCGCCAACAACGTGATGCCCTCGGCGTGGACGCGGCTCACCCGCTCGCTGCCAGCGGGGCCGATGGCTTCGCTGTTCGCCGAGCAGTACTCGACCGAGGACGTCGCCGCCTTCGTGGTCTGGTTGTGTCACCCGTCGTGCACGGTCTCGGGTGAGTCGTTCTCCGTCGGTGGAGGGCGCGCCGCCCGGGTGGTGCTGGCCGAGAACCGCGGTGTGCTCGTCGACGATCGATCACCAGAGGCGTGGGCCGGCCGGGTCGACGAGTTGATGGCACTCGACGAGGTCGTGTTCCCGACGTCGATGAACGACGAGGTCACCTGGCAGGCCCACACGCTGGGTCGTCCCGTGCCGGCCGAACTGGCACCCGGTGGATCGCTCGACTGGAACCGTCGACCGCGACCCTGACGTCAGTCGAGGTGTTCGACCACCCAGTCGACGCAGCGGGTGAGCGCGTCGACATCGGCCGGATCGATGGCGGGGAACATGGCGACGCGGATCTGGTTGCGACCCAACTTCCGGTAGCTGTCGGTGTCGACGATCCCGTTGGCCCGCAGCACCCGATTCACCGCGTCAGCCGACACCGACTCGTCGAAGTCGATCGTGGCGACCACGTGTGAGCGTTGCGTCGGATCGCTCACGAACGGGGTGGCGAAGGTCGACGCCTCGGCCCACGAGTACATGATCTCGGCCGACCGGTCCGAGCGCGACGCCGCCCAGTGCAGTCCACCGTTCTCGTTCACCCACTCGATCTGCTGCACCGCGAGGAACACCGTGGCCAGGGCCGGCGTGTTGTAGGTCTGGTCCTTGCGGGAGTTGTCGAGGGCCACCGCGAGGTTCAACGACTCGGGGATCCACCGATCGGACGCGGCGATGCGTTCGATGCGCTCGATGGCGGCCGGTGACGCCGCGGCGATCCACAGTCCGCCGTCGGAGGCCAGACACTTCTGCGGGGCGAAGTAGTAGACGTCCGTCTCGGCCGCGTCGAAGCGCAGACCACCGGCGGCCGACGTGGCGTCCACCAGCACGAGGGCACCGTCGTCGACCCCGGTCGGACGCGCCAGGGGCATGGCCACGCCGGTCGAGGTCTCGTTGTGGGTGAGGGCGTAGGTGTCGATGCCGGACTCGGCCACCGGCAGCGGATGCGTACCCGGTTCGGTGGCGATCACCGACGGTTCACCGAGGAACGGGGCCGCGGCGGCGGCCTGCGCGAACTTGGACGAGAACTCGCCGAAGGTGAGGTGCTGGCTGCGTCGGTCGATGAGACCGAAGGTGGCCACGTCCCAGAACACCGTGGAACCGCCGTTGCCCAGCAACACCTCGTACCCGTCGGGCAGGGCGAACATCTCGGCGATGCCGTTGCGCAGTCGGCTCACCATCGTCTTGACGGTGTCCTGACGGTGCGAGGTGCCCAGATAGTCGCGCCCGGCGGTGGCCAGGGCCTCGACCGCTTCGGGTCGGACCTTCGAGGGGCCGCAGCCGAACCGTCCGTCGGCGGGCAGGAGGTCGGTGGGGATCGTGGGGGGCGTCGTCACCGGTCCATACTCGCATTCCCCGAGGGAGGGGGCGGCGGGTAGCGTTCGGGCGCCCCCCGAAGGAGTACTCACCATGAGTCTGGAACGTCTGTCGCGCCGCGTCGGCGCCATCACCGAGTCGGCCACACTGGCCGTCGACGCCCGGGCCAAGGCCCTCAAGGCGGCCGGCGAACCCGTGATCGGATTCGGTGCCGGTGAACCGGACTTCCCCACGCCGGCCCACGTGGTCGAGGCTGCGGTCGAGGCCTGTCGCGACCCACGGAACCACCGCTACACGCCCGCCGGTGGTCTGCCCGAGTTGAAGGAGGCCATCGCGGCCAAGACGCGGCGCGACTCGGCGCTCGAGGTCCTGCCCGGTCAGGTCCTGGTCACCAACGGTGGCAAGCACGCCGTCTACAACACGTTCGAGGCGCTGCTGAACCCGGGCGACGAGGTGCTCCTGCCCGCGCCCTACTGGACGACCTACCCGGAACCCATCGCGCTGGCCGGTGGCACCAGTGTGGTGCTCCCCACCGATGTGGCGTCGGGGTTCCGTGTCAGCGTCGACCAACTCGAGGCGGCGCGCACCCCGAACACGAAGGCGCTGGTGTTCGTCTCACCGTCGAACCCGACGGGGGCGGTGTACACCCCCGACGAGGTGCGAGCCATCGGCGAGTGGGCCCTCGAGCACGGCATCTGGGTGATCACCGACGAGATCTACGAACACCTCACGTTCGGTGACAACGTGTTCTCGTCCATGCCGGCCCTCGTGCCCGAGTTGGCCGACACCTGCGTGATCCTCAACGGTGTGGCCAAGACCTACGCCATGACCGGTTGGCGAGTGGGATGGATGATCGGTCCAGCCGATCTCGTCAAGGCCGCCACCAACCTGCAGTCGCACTCCACCTCCAACGTGGCCAACGTCTCGCAACGTGCCGCGCTGGCCGCGGTGGCCGGCGGACTCGAGTGCGTCGACGAGATGCGCGTGGCCTTCACCCGACGGGCCCGACTCATCCACGGTCTGCTCAATGCCATCGACGGCGTCGAGTGCATGGAGCCGCAGGGAGCGTTCTACGCCTTCCCGTCGTTCGAGGGGTTGATCGGTCGGACCTTCGGAGGTGTGGCACCGACGACCTCGGCCGAGCTGTGCGAGGTGATCCTCGATCAGGCGAAGGTCGCCCTCGTGCCCGGTGAGGCGTTCGCCGCTCCGGGCTACGTGCGCATCTCGTTCGCGGTGAGTGACGACGACATCACCGAGGGGATCGGTCGCATCGCCGACCTCGTGACCCGCGCCGGCTGAATGGCCGTCACCCCCTTCGGTTCGTGGCGTTCGCCGATCACCGCTGAACTCCTCGTCGCCGGTGCGGCCTCGATCGGCGAGGTGGTGGTGGGCACCGACGACGTCTGGTGGTCCGAAGCGCGTCCCGAGGAGGGCGGCCGGGTGCAACTCGTCCGGCACCGGCCCGGTGGAAGGACGGTCGACGTGCTCCCGGATGGGTTCTCGGCGCGCACCCGGGTGCACGAGTACGGCGGCGGCGCGTGGTGGCTGCACGGCGACGACGTCGTGTTCGCCAACGCCGCCGACCAACGGCTCCACCGTCTGGCCGGCGGCGCCGATCACCCTGTCGTCCTCACACCGCCGACGGGGCGCCAGCACGCCGATCGCTACGCCGACGGTCGCTTCACGGCCGACGGTCGGTGGTTCGTGTGCGTGCGCGAACGACACCCCGATGATGGGGCCGAACCGGTCAACGAGATCGTCGCCGTGCGCGTGCACCCCGACGGCGAACCGGTCGACGCCACCGTGCTCGTCACCGGAGCCGACTTCTACGCCGCGCCGCGCCCGAGCCCCGACGGGACCCGCCTGGCCTTCCTGCGCTGGCACCACCCCGACATGCCGTGGGACGGCACCGAATTGTGTGTCACGCGCCTGTACGACGATCGACCGCTCGATGCCGTCGTCACCGGCGAACCCGTGGTGGTGGCGGGCAGCCGCGACGAATCGGTGACCCAGCCCGAGTGGGCGCCCGACGGCGCGCTGACGTTCGTCTCCGATCGGAGCGATTGGTGGAACCTCTACCGGATCGACGGCGCGACGATCTCGGCAGCCCTCGACGGCGTGGGTGCTCCGGCGATCGGTGCGGAGACGGGTGCCGTGTCCGAGTCGGCGTTGGCGCTGGCGCCGATCGAGGCCGAGATCGGACTACCGCACTGGGTTTTCGGCGATTCGCGCTACGCGCATCTCGCCGATGGACGCATCCTCGTGGCCTGGTACCGCCACGGCTTCGATCATCTCGGTGTCGTCGACGCAGGAGTGATGGTTCCGCTCACCTCGCCGTTCACGGAGATCGCCTCGGTGCGCGCCTTCGGTCGCGGGGCGGTGCTCGTGGGAGCGTCGACCACCAGCGAGGCGGTGGTGGCGGCCATCGACGTACCCGAGACGCCCGACCTCGACGGCTCGACGCCGGTGACCGTCGCCGTCCTGCGTCCGGCCCGCGATCTCGGTCTCGACCCGCGATGGTTCTCCGTGCCGGAATCGTTCGAGTTCCCCACCACGGGCGACCGCACCGCCCACGCCCTCTTCTATCCGCCCACCAATCCGGACTTCGTCGGCCCCGCCGGTGAGCGACCGCCGCTCATCGTCATGAGCCATGGCGGTCCCACGTCGGCCGCCCGTCCCCGTCTCGCCCTCGGCGTGCAGTTCTGGACGTCCCGGGGCTTCGGTGTCGTCGACGTCAACTACGGGGGTTCCACCGGCTTCGGACGCGCCTATCGACAGCGCCTGCATGGCGCGTGGGGAGTGGTGGATGTCGACGATGTCGTGGCCGCCGCCCGGCATCTGGTCGCCCGGGGCGATGCCGACGCCGACCGGCTGGTGATCCGGGGCGGCAGTGCCGGCGGTTACACCACGTTGTGCGCGCTCACCTTCCGTGACGTGTTCGCGGCCGGCGCCTCGCACTACGGCATCGCCGATCTGGCTGCGCTCGCCCGTGACACCCACAAGTTCGAGGCCCGGTATCTCGACTCACTGGTCGGCCCGTGGCCCGAACATTCCGATCTCTACGCCGAACGGTCACCCATCAACAGGACCGCCGATCTCGATGCGCCCCTCATCGTGCTCCAGGGGCTCGATGATGAGGTGGTTCCCCCCAACCAGGCCGAGGCGATGATCGCCGCCCTCGAATCCAAGGGACTCCCGTGGGCCTACCTCGCCTTCGAGGGTGAGGGTCACGGGTTCCGTCGGGCCGAGAACATCCGCCGCGCTCTCGAGGCCGAGGCGTGGTTCTACTCGCGGATCCTCGGGTTCGAACTGGCCGATGACGTCGAACCGGTGGAGATCGCCAACCTCTGAGCGCGCCGATCCGGGTTGGCGATGGTCGACCGCACGGGGGAGGATGGACGACCCATGGCACGCATCCTCGTCACCGAACCGATCGCCGAGGGTGGACTCGACCGTCTGCGGGCGGCCGGCCACACCGTCGACGTCCAGGAGGGCCTGAGCCCCGAGCAGTTGCTCGAGGCGGTGGTCGGCGCCCACGCGCTCATCATCCGCTCGGCCACCGACGTCACCGCCGACGTGCTCGCCGCCGGATCCGATCTCGTCGTCGTGGGTCGGGCCGGCATCGGCCTCGACAACGTCGACACCGCGGCGGCCACCGAGCGCGGCGTCATGGTGGTCAACGCTCCGCAGTCGAACATCCTGTCGGCGGCCGAGCACACGATGGCCCTTCTGCTGTCGATGGCCCGCAACGTTCCCCAGGCCCACGCCGCGCTGGTGTCGGGTCGGTGGGAGCGCAGTCGGTGGACCGGTGTCGAGTTGGCCGACAAGACACTCGGCGTGGTCGGACTCGGCCGGATCGGTCGACTGGTGGCCCAAAGGGCGATGGCCTTCGGCATGCGCATCGTGGCCTTCGATCCGTTCGTCTCCGACGAGATGGCCCGGCGCATGAACATCGAACTCGTCGATCTCGACACGCTGCTGGCCACCTCGGACTTCGTCACGCTGCACGTGGCCAAGACCCCCGACACCGTCGGGATGATCGACGCCGCTGCCCTCGCCCGGGCCAAGCGGGGGATCCGCATCGTCAACGTCGCCCGCGGGGGGATCGTCGTGGAGGCCGATCTGGCCGACGCGATCCGCGCCGGTCAGGTGGGCGGTGCCGCCCTCGACGTGTTCGACAAGGAACCGACCACCGAGTCACCCCTGTTCGGCCTGCCCGAGGTCGTCGTCACCCCTCACCTCGGCGCCAGCACCCACGAGGCCCAGGACAAGGCCGGTGACACCATCGCCGAGATGGTGGGCCTCGCGCTCGCCGGTGACTTCGTCCCCTTCGCGGTGAACGTCAACGCCGCCGAGGCCTCCGAGGTCGTGCGCCCGTTCCTGGCGCTGGCCGAACGACTCGGCGCCGTCTTCGGTGCACTGGCCACCAGCGCGCAGTCGTTGAAGATCTCCTACGAGGGCGAGATCGGTGGGTACGACACCCGCATCCTCACGCTGTCGTTGTTGAAGGGCTTCTTCGGCCGTATCACCAGTGATCCGGTGTCGTACGTGAACGCACCGAAGCTGGCCGCCGAGCGCGGCATCGACGTCACCGAATCGACCACCACCACTTCGCACAACTTCGTCAACCTCATCACCGTGCGAGGAGGTGAGCATTCGCTGGCCGGCACGCTGGTCGGTCTGGACGGTGAGGCGCGCCTCGTCATGGTCGACGACCATCGCGTCGACGTGCCGCCAGCCAACCACATGCTCGTCGTCCGCAACGACGATCGTCCGGGGATGATCGGACGCGTCGGAACGCTGGTGGGTGACGCCGGGATCAACATCGCCGACATGGATGTCGGTCAGGCCCCGAGCGGCGCCTCGGCCATGATGGTCCTCTCCACCACCGAACCCGTGCCGACGGCAGTGTGCGAGCAGTTGCGGGCGGTGCCGGGCATCGTCTCGGTCGACGCCGTCTGACACCGGCCCTCTCGCCGCTGTCGGTCCCATCGCCCGGGGTGTTGCGGATGCGGGTCGCGGTCGGGCAGACTCTGGCCATGCGTTCTTTCGGTCTGGAGCTCCTTCTTCGTTAGGCGGGTGCCACATATGGCGCCTGCCAACCTCCTGCGCCCTCGGGCCAGGGGGTTTTTTCGTTCCGGATCGGCTTCGTTGCCCGTTCCGCCGTCCCTCTCGCAGCCCCCGCCCCGAAAGGCACCGACATGAGCACTCAAGCCGCCACCGACGACCGGGTCATCATCTTCGACACCACCCTGCGCGACGGCGAGCAGTCGCCGGGCATCTCCCTCGACCAGGGCGAGAAGGTCGAGATCGCCGAGCAGTTGGCCCGCCTCGGGGTCGATGTGATCGAGGCCGGGTTCCCCATCGCCAGCCAGGGTGACTTCGAGGCGGTGAACGCCATCGCCCGCTCGGTGCGCGGTCCGGTGATCTGTGGACTGTCGCGCACCGCCCTCGGTGACGTCGATCGGTGCTGGGAGGCCATCGAACCGGCCGAGAAACGGCGGATCCACGTGTTCATCGCCACCAGCGAGACGCACATGAAGCACAAGTTGCGCATGACGCCCGATCAGGTGAAGGCCGAGGCCGCCTCCGGCGTGGCCCGGGCCCGCCAGTACACCGAGGACGTCGAGTTCTCGCCCGAGGACGCGTCGCGTTCCGACTTCGACTTCATGTGCGAGGTGCTGCAGATCGCGGTCGATAACGGCGCCACCACCCTCAACATCCCCGACACCGTGGGCTTCGCCGTGCCTCAGGAGTACGCCGAGCGGCTCGCCAACGTCCGGCGCGTCGTGAAGGGTGACTACGTCATCTCCACGCATTGCCACAACGACCTCGGTCTGGCCGTGGCCAACTCGTTGGCCGCCGTGCACCTCGGTGCCCGCCAGATCGAGTGCGCCGTCAACGGCCTCGGCGAGCGCGCCGGCAACGCCGCCCTCGAGGAGGTCGTGATGGCGTTGCGCACCCGTGCCGACTTCTTCGGCGGCATCGACTGCAACATCCGCTCCGAGGAACTGGCGCGCACCAGCCGACTGGTCAGTCGCCTCACCGGCTATCCGGTGCAGTACAACAAGGCCGTCGTCGGCCGAAACGCCTTCGCCCACGAGTCCGGCATCCATCAGCACGGCGTGCTCAACGAGCGGACCACCTACGAGATCATGGATCCGGCCGCTGTCGGCCAGGGCGAGTCGAAGATCGTGCTGGGCAAGCACTCGGGTCGGCACGCCTTCGCCGACACGCTCAGGAAGATGGGCTACGACCTGTCGGGCGACGCCCTCAACCAGGTGTTCAGCCGATTCAAGGAGTTGGCCGATCGCAAGGTCGAGTTGAGCGACGCCGATCTCGAGGCGCTGGTGGCCGAGGAGATGGGCGACACCGTCCGCTACGCCTTCTCGCTGGTGTCGATCGACAGCAGCGGCGGCACCAGTTCGACCCCCACGGCGCGCATCGTGCTCGATCACGATGGCGAGAAGTTGGAGGCCAGCGCCGAGGGCGACGGCATGGTCGATGCGGCGTGCAAGGCCATCCGTTCGGCCACCGGTGTCGACGGCAACCTCACCGACTACGCCGTCACCTCGGTGACGGGTGGCGTCGACGCGCTGGCCGATGTGGCTCTGCGCTTCGAGTGTGATGGCCTGTCGATGCCGGGACGTGGCCTGTCCACCGACGTGGTGGAGGCTTCGGCCCGGGCCTTCCTCAACGCCATCAACCGCATCGTCCGGGTGCGCGACAGCGGCGAGGACCCCAGCTCGGTGTCGCGACCCGGCTCGTTGACTCCCTGAGCGGTGCCGACCGTCGTCGACGAGACCCACGGTGAGTGGGGTCGGGCCACGGCCACGTTCTCTTCGGACCGTCGCTACCGGTACCTCCTCACCCGGCAGTGGTCGGCGGACGAGGTCGAGTTCCCTCGCTTCGTCAACTTCGTGATGCTGAACCCGTCGACGGCCGATGCCTTCGCCCTCGATCCGACCAATCGCCGCTGCGTGGGGTTCGCCCGGGACTGGGGTTTCGATGGCCTGCTCACCACCAACGTCTTCGCCTGGCGCTCGACCGATCCACGGGGCCTGCGCGACGCCGCCGATCCCGTCGGCCCCGACAACGACGCCTTCCTCGTCGACGCGGCCCGGCGGGCCGATCTGGTGGTGGCGGCCTGGGGCGTGCATGCCGCCCTCGACGGTCGTGGCGCCGCGGTGCGACACCTGCTGGCCCGAGTGGGCATCCGACCCCACGTCCTGCGCCTCACCAGGGACGGCCATCCCGGTCACCCGCTGTATCTTGCTGCGACGACCAGCGCCATCCCGTGGTCGTAGCCTGCGGCGATGGCCAGGGTGGTTGCCGTCCACGGCGCATTCAACGAACTGTCGGGACCACACGAGCTCCACGCGAAATGGCTTCCAGCGCTGCGCGACGGACTCTGGCAGGCCGGTACCCACATCGAGCCCACCGACCTGCGCATCTGCTTCTACGGCGATCTCTTCCGACGCGATCCCGATCTGGAGAGCCCCGAGGACATCGAGCGCTCGCGAGCCGGAGCCGCCGAGTTCCTCGAGCAGATGGGCGCGACCGACTCCGTCGCCGCCATCGGGAAGTTCGCCGCCGATGCCGATCGCAATCGCACCCTCGACCTCATCGCCACCATGAACCTGCGGTCCGACATCAACGATCTTATCAACGCCCGTTTCGTGGCGACCGTGCACCCCGAGACCCGTGTGCTCATCGCCCACTCGCTCGGCACCGTCGTCGCCTACTCGTGCTTGTTGGCGCATCCGGAATGGGACATCGACACGTTCGTGACGCTCGGTTCACCTCTCGGCGGGGACATGGCGTCGGCACTGCTCCCGCCGGCGATCGATGGACGACTCCCGTTCCCCTCGTGCGTGCGTCGGTGGGTCAACGTGCAGGCCGTGGGTGACGTGGTGGCGACGCGACTCGACGGGGGGTTCACCGCTCCCGTCGAGGAGCATCTCGTCGACAACGGTCACCGGGCTCACGACCCGGTGACGTACCTCAATTCCCGCGAGACGGGCGATGCCGTGGCCCGCGCCCTGGGGCATCGCTCCACCGTTCGCTGACCGGCCCGCCTGGTTCAGCGAATCGTCAACTGACCGCCGTCGACGTTGATGGCCTGACCGGTGATCCACGACCCCTGCTCGCTGCACAGGTACACGACCATGTGGGCGATGTCCTCGCCGGTGCCGTGGCGCCGTAACGGGATGATCTGACGAAGCCGTTCCCAGTGCTCGCCCCGGTCGATGTCGTCGAGTCGACTGGTGTCCACGATGCCGGGGCACACGGCGTTCACCCGGATCGAGTTCGGGCCGAGTTCGGCGGCCATCGCGGCAGTGAGCGCATGGATCGCCGCCTTGGACGCGCTGTAGGCGGCCGTGCCCGGTCCGGCGATCTTGCCGCCCACGCTCGAGATGTTCACGATCGAGCCGGCGGAGTCGACGGCCAGCCAGTGCCGGGCGGCCGCCCGGGAGAGGTGGAAGGTGCCGTTGAGGTTGACGTCGATCACCTTCTTCCACGCCTCGGGATCGAGGTCCACCACCGGGAACCGGTCCGGACCGCGAGCGGCTCCGGCGTTGTTGACGACGATGTCGAGGCGATCGAACTCCGACAGCGTCGCCTCCACGAGGCCGTCGACGGCCTCCGGATCGGCGATGTCGCTGACCAGGGGCAGGGCCCGACGGCCAAGGGCGCGGATCTCCTCGGCCACGCTGTCGATGTCGCGCCATCCGGCCTCGCGTTCGTCGGTGGGGTAGTCCTCGGGCCGCCGTCCCGTGCCGGTGAGCACCACGTCGCAGCCGGCCCGGGCCAGCTCGACGGCGATCGGTCGTCCGATGGAGCGCATGCGACCGGCGCCGGTCACGATGGCCACGGCGCCGTCCAGTCCTGTCAGTTCATAGGTCACCGGACCATCGTGCCCCATGACCGGGTACGTCGACGATCCGCCGGTCGGCGGAGCGCGCAGGTGGCAGACTGCCCGATGTCGACCCGGTCGGGGTCGGGATCGAGCAGGGGGACCATGGGACGTTGGAGCCGCGAGGAACTCGAGGACGCCTTCGATCGCTACCAGCAGGCGGCATTGCACAGTGCGCAGTCGGGTGACTGGTCGTCGTGGGCCGACTGCTTCACCGAGGACTGCTTCTACAAGGAGCACATGTACGGCGAGATGGCCGGACGGGCCGCCGTGCTCGAGTGGATCACCCGCGTCATGACCCAGGAGGACCCGGGACGGTCGATGCACGCCTTCCCCATCGAGTGGTCGATCATCGACACCGACCGGGGCTGGATCGTCTGTCAGGTGTGGAACCGCATGGACGATGCTGGTGACGGCAAGGTCCATCAGGAGTACAACTTCACGCTGCTCAAGTACGCTGGCAACGGGAAGTTCTCCTACGAGGAGGACATCTACAACCCGATGGCCTTCGGCAAGATGATCGCCGGCTGGGAGCGCGGCAAGAAGAAGGCCGCCGAACGCAACGCCGGATGACGGCTGACGGCGCCGCTCGGCGGTGCGGTCAGACTCCGATGCCGGGCCACACGCGCCCGACCGTGCACGAGGGGTCGTCGTAGCGGGCATCGACGCGCCAGTCGCCGAGGCTCCAGCCCGCGGCCGACGCCGGGATCGGCCAGGAGCGGGCCAGCGTGTCGTGGATGGCCACGGCCAGCAGCGCCGCGCCGTCGGGGCAGAAGTGGGTCAGGTCCAGTTTGCGCACCCGCCGACCGGCGAACTCGTAGACGGGGCGACCGGAGTCGGACAGCACACGGTCGAGGTCGAGGTACTCCACCTCGCCCGGATGGTCGGCGACGACGGCGCGCATGATCGAGTTGAGGGGTCCTTCGACGATCGCCTGTGTCGGTCGACCAGCGTCGGCCACGGTCGGCGGTATCCCCATGAGCAGGACCTTCGTGTCGCCGACGGTGAGGAGGTCGAGTGCTTCGCGCAGTGACGACGCGAACGCCTCGGGTGTGTACCGCCCGTGCATGATGTTCAACGTGTCGACCAGACCGAACGAGGTGACCACCACCTCCGGTCTGGTCTCGGCCATGCCGCGCACCAGCATGTCCTTCCAGTCGAATCCTTCGGGGAGGTAGCCGGGGCCCGGTCCGAATCCGTAGCCGGCGATGTGCCATTCGGCGACGGCCACCACTCCGGTCGACGTGAGATCGGCCCGGATCGCCGGAGCGGCGTCGTAGGCCAGCGAGTCGCCGAACAGGGTGACGCGCAGCGGCTGCGCGGCGTCGAGCGGCCGACCGGTGGTCGGTCCGGCGAACGCGCCCTGGAGCGCGGGCAGCGTGGTCGTGGTCGTGGTCGTGGTCGACGACGTGGCGGTCGACGTCGTCGACCCGTCGGTGCAGCCGGCGAGCGCCAAGGCGGCGATGGAAAGGAGGGCGGTGACGAGCACGACGACGGTCTGCGCCGCCCGCGCCACCGGATGTGCTCGGCTCAACGGATCTCGGGGGTGACCCGCACGCCGCTGGCGAAGAAGGCCTGACCCTCGGCCAGTGCCTCGGGTCGGTTGCCGATCTCCACCAGGTGATTGGCGGTGGCGATCGCCTGGGTCCGTGGCATGTTGCGTCGCGCCCACAGCGAACGCAGCGTTCCCTGCACGGCGATCTGCGGCAGGGACGCGAGTCTGGTGGCGATCTCGAGTGTCCGGTCCAGTAGTCGCTCCCCGGGAACGACCTCGCTCACCATCCCCCAACCGAGCGCGGTCTGCGCCGAGATGCGCTCGAAGTTGCCCATCAGCGACATGCGCACCAACTCACCCCACGGCATCTGACCGAACATGAACATCGGCTCGAAGCACGCCGCCATGCCGTAGGTGGTGTGCGGGTCGAAGAACGTCGCATGGTCGGCGGCGATGATGAACTCGCATTCGCCCAGGGCGTAGAAGGCCCCGCCGCCGGCCATGCCGTTGACGGCGGCGATCACGGGCTTCCACAGGTCGGCCTGCTTGGGGCCGAGCTTGAGCATCGGATCGTCCATCATGAACGGCGAGTCGGGCTGGCGGTTGTCCATGGCGAAGTCACGGTCGATGCCGGTGCAGAACGCCTTGTCGCCGGCGCCGGTCAACACGACGACCTTCACCGAGTCGTCGTACCGCAACTCCGACCAGAGGTTCCACAACTCGTCGACGAGCACCGCATCGGCCGAGTTGTACTTCTCGGGTCGGTTGAGCGTGATGACACCGACACCGTCGGTGACGTCGAACAGGAGCGTCTGGAACGAGGAGGGAATGGCCATCGGGGCAGACTACCGACCGCTCCCGCGCGGCATGGTCGTGATCTGACGCTCCGTCAGATAGGTCGGTAGTGTGCGCCTCCATGCGAGCTGACGAGCAGTGGGGGACCATCGGTCGGCTGGTCCTGGCCGACGGGGACCGGTTCGGCGCCGTCGAGGCCCTGGTCGACGGCGAACGGCGTCTGGACTTCGCCCAACTGCGCGATGCGGTGGTCGGCGCCGCTCGGGCCCACATGGCCGCCGGGGTGGCGAAGGGCGATCGGGTGGCCATCTGGGCCCCCAACATCGCCGAGTGGGTGGTGTCCGCCCTTGGCGCGGTGACCGCTGGTGCCGTTCTGGTGCCGCTCAACACCCGGTACAAGGGTGTCGAGGCGGCCGACATCATCGACCGCAGCGGCGCGTCGGTGCTGCTGTGCGTCAACGGGTTCCTCGGCAACGACTACGTGGCGATGCTCGACGGACTCGAACTGCCGTCGCTGCGTCACATTGTCGTCCTGCGGGGTGAGGCGCCGGCCGGCACGACGTCGTGGGACGACTACCTGGCTGCCGGCGCCGACGTGACCGTTGCCGACGTGGAGGCCCGTGTGGCCTCCATCGGCCCCGATGATCTGTGCGATCTCGTGTTCACGTCGGGTACCACCGGCAAGCCCAAGGGCGTGATGGTCACCCATGCGCAGACACTGCGCGTGTTCGAGGTGTGGTCCGGTGTCGTCGGCCTCGGTGAGGGCGACCGGTACCTGATCGTCAATCCCTTCTTCCACACCTTCGGCTACAAGGCCGGGATCATCGCCTGTCTCCTGCGCGGCGCCACCATGTTGCCCGAGCCGGTGTTCGACGTGGACCGTGTGCTCGATCGCATCGAGGCCGAACGCGTCTCGGTCCTGCCCGGACCGCCCACGTTGTTCCTGACCATCCTCGACTCACCCGATCGGGCCACTCGTGACCTCTCGTCGTTGCGGGTCGGTGTGACCGGTGCGGCCGCCATTCCCGTGTCGATGATCGAGCGCATGCGCGACGACCTCGGGTTCTCCACCGTCATCACCGCCTACGGGCTGACCGAGGCCACCGGCACCGTCACCATGTGCCGGGCCGAGGACGATCCCGAGACCATCGCCCTCACCAGTGGTCGCGCCATCCCCGACACCGAGGTGCGCATCATCGACGAGGAGGGCAACGAGGTGACCCGCGGCGAACCCGGCGAGATCGTGTGCCGTGGCTACAACGTCATGCTCGGCTATCTCGACGACCCGGCGGCCACGGCCGAGACGATCGACGGCGACGGATGGCTGCACACCGGTGACGTCGGGGTGATGGACGAGCGGGGCTACGTGCGCATCACCGATCGCACCAAGGACATGTTCATCGTCGGCGGGTTCAACGC
>VERC01000195.1 GCA_018882825.1 Acidimicrobiia bacterium
GGGTACGACCTCGAGGATCGCTCGCTTCATCGCTTCGTACTTGGCGGCATCGACGCGTGAGACCCGGCCGGGCACGTTCACGTTCAGGACCTCGACCTTGTCCACCACCGAACGGTACGGGCGGGGACCTGACACGGTCAATGGGTCGGGCAGGCGGTTGGCGTCCGGCCATGGCGAATGCCGATGAGGCCGGCGAAGGCCTCGACGGAGATCCCTGCGGTATCCATGCAGGACGATCGTGGATCCCTACTCCACCAGGCGGGGGAGACGACGCTCGAGGACATCGAAGATCTCGTCATCGCGCGCTGCTCGTCCCATCAGCAGTGCGCCTTCGACGGCAGCGATCAACAGCGCAGCCTGGTCGCCCGCATCGGCCGGATCGGCGCCGCTGCGGATGAGCGCACGGGAGAGGGCCAGGCGCCACTGGGTGAAGACGTCGTGTGAGGCGGCGCGGATGTCGGGTTCGTCCTCGGTGCTCTGACTCGCCGCCGCGATCGCGCATCCTCGTTCGAACCGGCCACCCTTGAGCGTCGCCCTCCACCCGCCGACGAACACCCTCACGACCTCCTCGGGGGTCTCGGCGTCGACGGCGTCGATGAGGGCGGTGACGGTGGCGCCGGCGGCGCAGACCGCGGCGACGACCAACTCGTTCTTCCCCCCGGGAAAGTGGTGGTAGATCGACCCGCGTGGCGCGCCGGTCGCCTCGAGTACGAGAGCGAACGAGGTGCCCTGCACTCCGTGGGTCGCCAGCAGCTCGCTGGCCCCCTCGATCATCTGGGTCTTCACATCACGACGAGCCATTGACTATGACGACCTTCATAGTTAGAGTATGACGAATGTCATACTATGCCTCTGAGGCGCCCGGGCCTGTCGTCCTCGTCGGAGTCCCCGGCCATCGAGCGATGTGGGTCGTGGCCGCACTCTCGGCGCGGGCGGGAGGCGGCTGACGATGCTGGCACTGGTGTTCCGCGGCCCGATGGACCTCGTGTGGGAGGACGTGCCCACCCCGGACATCGTCGGACCACGCGACGCGCTGGTGCGTCCCCTGGCGGTGGCCCGCTGCGACCTCGATCCCGCCATTGCGTTGGGCCTTTATCCGATGCCGGCCCCGTTCGTCATGGGCCACGAGATGGTCGGCGAGATCGTCGCCGTGGGCGATGACGCCGGTCGGTGGCGACCGGGGGATCGCGTGATCGTGCCGTTCCAGCTGAGTTGCATGGCCTGCGACCCGTGCCGGAGCGGCCGATCCAACGCGTGCGTCGAAGTGCCCTCGGGCACGGCGTTCGGGCTCGGTCCTCACGGCGGGATCGACCTCGGCGGCGCACTCGCCGGACTGGTCAGGGTGCCGTGGGCCGACGTGATGCTGCTCTCCCTGCCCGACGGCATCGACCCGGCCGTCGCCGCTGGTATCCCCGACAACGTGTCCGACGGCTACCGCTGCGTCGCCAGTCCGCTGGCGGAGCATCCGGGAGCAGCCGTCCTCGTGGTCGGCGGCCTCGCGCCGTCCGTGGGGCTGTACGCCTTGATGTCGGCCATGGCGCTGGGCTCGGAGCACGTCGTCTACGTCGACGACGATCAGGGCCGGCTCGACGTGGCCGCGTCGCTCGGCGCCGAGGTGGTCGATGCCGGCGGCCGATGGGACGACCTGCGGCTCGACCGACGGTTCCCGATCGTCGTCGATGCGAACGTGCTCGACGCCGGGCGGAACCTCGCGCTGCGCTCAGTGGCGGCGTGCGGTGTGTGCACGAGCGTGTCCGGCGGTGCCGGACCGACCGCGACGTTGCCACTGCAGCAGATGTATCTCAAGGGCGTGCGCTACGAGATCGGACGGGTGCACGCCTGTTCGACGGCACCGGCGGTGCTCGACCTCGTGGCGAACGGACGGATCGATCCGGCCCGGATCATCGATCGGGTCGTCCCGTTCAGCGATGCCGCGGACGCAATGGTGGAACCGGCGACGAAGGTCGTCTTCGTGAACGACCTCGACTGATCTCGGAAGATGGAGGGAATGACATGAGTGTCGACGCCGAACCCGTTGTCGTGGTGGTGAGGGTCCCGACCCCCCGCTTCGCCCCTCGATGGCTCGTGGAGCGCAAGATGCGGTCCACCATCGATCTGTACGGATCACTGCCCGGACTCACCTACAAGATCTTCACGATCGAGTCACAGAGCGGCGACTTCGGCGGCATCTATCACTGGGTGAATCGTGGCGCAGCCGACGCGTGGTTCGACGATGCGTGGTTCGAGCGTGTGCGAACCGAGCGAGGGAGCGAGCCGGACGTGCGGTTCTTCCCCGCTCCGCTCACCATCGACAATGTCGACGGGGGTACGCCCGCCACGCGCAAGGGTCGCCATGTGGCGACGCTGGTGCAGATCCCGACCCCGGCCGGCATCGCCGACGACCAGCTTCGTGCCGGATTCGCCGAGGCCGAAGCCGAGTACCGGGCGGTACCGGGACTGCTCCGCAAGCACTTCATCATCGCCGACGACGGCGCCTTCGGCGGGGTGTACCTGTGGGACGATCGTCGAAGCGCCGACGCGTGGTTCGACGAGGCTTGGGGCGCACGAGTGGTCGAACGCTACGGACGGACCGCGGTCGTTGAGACCTTCGATGCGCCGATCCTCCTGCCGACCTGGGGGAGGTAGGACGTGGACCTCGGACGTGAGCCCCGAATCCCTCCGCTGGAGGCCCCGTTCGAGAGTGAGACCGGTGAGACCCTCGCTGCGATGATGCCTCCCGGCGTGCCGCCGATCGCTCTGTTCAGGACCTTCGCCCGGAACCTCCCGATGGCCACCGCGATGCGGGGCTGGGGCGCCTACGAGTTGTCGAAGCGACTCTCACTCTCGATGCGCCAGCGCGAGATCGTCATCAACCGCGTGACGGCACGCTGCGGCTGTGAGTACGAATGGGGTGTCCACATCGCCTTCTTCGCCGAGCGTGTTCAGTTGACCCGTGATCAGGTCGTGTCACTCACGCACGGTGCGCCGACTGATCCGTGCTGGGACGATCCGTCCGAACAGGCGCTGATCGAGTTCGTCGATGCCCTGCATGACGGCGCCGACGTGGCCGACCCACAGTGGGGGGCACTTCGAGCGCATCTCGACGAGGCGCAGATGCTCGATGTCTGCATGCTCTCGGGCTGGTATCACGCCATCTCGTTCACTGCGAACGCAACCCGTGTGCCGCTGGAGGAGCATGCACCCCGATTCGGCGACTACGTCCCTGGCGAGGCGGGTGTCGATCCCGCGGCTGTCGCCGTCCGTGTGGAATCGGGCAGTCCTGGAGTGTTCCTCGATGGCGAGTCCTGACGAGACACGACAGGTGCTGCAGGCCTACTCCGCCGCGTGGCTGGCCGGGGATCTCGACGTCGTCCTCGGCTCCTACCACGACGAGATCGAACTGCACTACATGGGAAACAGCCCCCTGGCCGGCACCCATGCCGGCCGAGATGCTGCGTTCGCGGCGCTGGGTCAGGCCTCTCTGCGCACGTCCCGCCGACTCATCGCCGTGGAGGACGTGCTGGTGGGCGAGTCGCTCGGTGCGCTCATCGCCGTCGAGGACGTGGGTGACCCGCCGCGGCGCGTCCGGCGGGTGCTGCTCTATCGGGTCGAGGACGCGAAGTTGCGTGAGTGCTGGTTGTTCGACGAGGACCAGCGGTTCATCGACGACCTGTGGTCGAAGGGGGCATGAGGGGAACCATGTTGGAGATGCGACCGGCCTGTGAGCGGTGTGACGCGGCGTTGGCCGACGACGGCGACGCGGTCATCTGCAGTTTCGAGTGCACGTTCTGTGCCGGGTGTGGCGCAGAGCTCGACCACCGCTGCTCGAACTGTGGCGGGGAGTTGGTCCGCCGACCCCGCCGGACCCTGGTCGCAGGCTGACGACGCCGGCCTTCACCGCAGCGCCAGTAGGACGTCGCT
Organism: Acidimicrobiia bacterium; assembly: GCA_018882825.1. Taxonomy (GTDB): domain Bacteria; phylum Actinomycetota; class Acidimicrobiia; order Acidimicrobiales; family Acidimicrobilacustridaceae; genus Acidimicrobilacustris. The sequence continues at coordinate 3,922 of VERC01000195.1, forward strand.
CGTCGCTTCGATGATCGTCCCTGAGAGCTTCTTCTTCGTTCGAGATCGATCGACATGAACCAGAGTGCTGCCCCCAAGTGGGCAGCGACACTCACGACGAGGTGTGATCGGCCGTTTCGTCCTGACTCCTCAGTTCGAGCGGGCGCGCCACCACGCAACCGTTGCCGCGGCTCCCTCGTCGAGCGGCGTGGGTCCCACGCCGAGGCCGGTCTGCGTGCGGGTCGAGTAGGTGGTCCACGGTTCGGCGAACTGGTACCGGGTCTCCTTCAACTCACGGAACATCGGGACGGCGAGGCCGGTCGCCGTGATGGCGCTGCGCGGCACCGCCGACGCGCGCGCCGAACGCGGGGTCGAGCACTGTCGGCCCGTGGAAGTCCGAGGCGCGAAAGATCGCCGCGCGCAGGCGACTCACAGCATGCGCGTCCATGAGCATGGTGGCCATCTCGGCACGAACGACACCCTTGTGGCCCGTGGGGTGCATCGGGCGGTCCTTGCCCATCGGCATCGCACCGCCGGCACCGAATGCGTAGAGGTTGACCATCACCATCAGCAGGGCCCCGCTGCGCTCGGTGGCGGTGCACATCGCCTCATGGAGGGGCGACCGGTCCTTCGGCCAGAGGTGGCACCGAGGGTTGGCGGCGTTCACCAGAGCGCCCGACCCGTCGACGTGCCGTGTGAGCGGTCGACGTCGGTGGCATCGCCCACGACAGGGTCGATGCCACCGCGTACCGGGCCCCGACCCGAGCGGGACGGCACCGTCGCGCGATGGCCGAGATCGGCGAGCCGCTCGGCGGTGGTCGAGCCGAGGGGGCCAGCCCCGATGACGAGGTGATGGATGGCGGGCGAGAACGAGCCCGAACCGTGCGCACCGCGAACATCGAACGGACCGTCCGGCGTCACCTGGCCCGCGACGGCGCTGCACGGCCGTCGCTGCGAGC
>VERC01000007.1 GCA_018882825.1 Acidimicrobiia bacterium
TCGCTGGGCACCGGCAACGAGGTGGCGCAGTACAGGAGCGCCTGTGCGTCGTAGTCGAAGGGGCTGCCCACATCGAGCCGGTCGTACGAGTCGGCGGGTGCACCGGTCTGTTCGGCCACCGCCGCGGGCAGTGTGGCGCTGGTGAGCACCACGGTCTGACGCGACCACATCGAGTCGTCGAGGAAGGCGGCGACATCGATGGGGGCCAGTCTGAGCACCGGCGCGTCCGGTGACCCCTCGATCCACGCCACCTGACCGTCGCTGACCTGCCGGAGCGCATCGAGATCGTCGACGAGCGACGTGGTGGCCTGCAGGCCGCGTTCCTTGCGGGCCTGGGTGTCGACGGGCGCGTCGTCGGGGATTCGACGCAGCGCGCCCAGTGCGGTGTCGAGTCGGGAGCGCGCCAGTTCCAGCACGCGCAACGCCTCGCCCCCGAGCGCGCTGCGAATGCGTTGGCCGATGTCATCGGCCAGCGCGTCGCGCCACAGTCGCGAGCACTCGTCGATGCCGGCCACCAGTTCGGGGTCGGCCAGTACTGAGCCCAGCGTGCGCGACAGGGCGGTGAAGCGCCCGGGGGTGAGCTCCACGCCACTGGTGGCCGACACCGTGTCCTCGAGTTGGTGGGCCTCGTCGACCACCACCACCTCGTGCTCGGGGAGGACGGCGCCGTCGGTGGCCAGATGCAAGCCGTAGAGATGAGTGTTGACGATGACGAGGTCGGCTTCGGCGGCCCGGCGCCGGGCTCGCTCGGTGAAGCACACGTCCCCGCGGGGGCACTTGTTCTGTCCGGGACACTCCCGGGGCCCCACGCTCACCGCGCTCCACGCCCGGGGCGAGGGCTCGAGGGCCAACTCGGCCCGATCGCCCGATTCGGTGCGCCCGGCCCAACGCACGAGCTCGTCGACCTCCTCGGCCACCGACTTCGCGCCCATGTCGAGGGCCAGTCGTTCCTCGGGATCGTCGAGTTCGCTGACCCGCTGCAGGCAGATGTAGTTCGAACGACCCTTCAGGACGGCCCACGTGAACTCGCGGTCGAGCGTGTCGGCCAGGAAGGGCAGGTCCTTGTCGGCCAACTGGTCCTGGAGGGTCTTGGTGGCAGTGGCCACCACCGTGCGTCGTCCCGACAGGATCACCGGCACGAGATAGGCGAACGACTTGCCCGTGCCGGTGCCGGCCTGCACCAGGAGATGGCGACCGTCGACGATGGCCCGAGCCACCGCCTCGCCCATCTCGACCTGACCGGCCCGGTGCTCACCGCCCGGGAGACGTTCGGCGATGTCGTCGAGGGCGGCGCGGGTGTGGCCGGCGAGACGGTCGGGAGCGGCCATGACGCACCGATGGTACGGCGCGCACGACCACCCGGAGTGGTCCCGATGGCGCGCGCATCGGCCGGTAACGTCGCACGGGTGGACATCCCCGGTATCGATCCGACGCGCATCCCCGTGCACATCGCCTGTGTCATGGACGGCAACGGTCGGTGGGCGCAGCGTCGGGGACTCAAGCGCACCGAGGGCCACGCCGCCGGTGAGGAAGCGCTGTTCGACACCGTGGAGGGCGCACTCGACCTCGGCGTGAAGTGGCTCACCGTCTACGCCTTCTCCACCGAGAACTGGCGTCGACCCAAGGACGAGGTCCGGTACCTCATGGGCTTCAACGAGTCGCTGCTCGTGCGTCGGCGTGACGAACTCAACGACCGCGACGTGCGGATGCGCTTCATCGGCCGTCGCGACTGGCGTGTGCCCAAGCGGCTGCTGCGCCGCATGGACGAATCGGTGGAACTGACCCGCGACAACGGCACCCTGACGCTCACCATCGCCTTCAACTACGGCGGTCGGGCCGAGATCGTCGACGCCGTCAAGCAACTGGTGGCCGAGGGTGTCCCGGTCGACAAGATCGACGAGAAGACCATCTCCAAGCGCATGTACGACCCCGAGATGCCCGATCCGGATCTGTGGGTGCGCACCTCGGGGGAGTACCGCACGTCGAACTTCCTCATGTGGGAAGCGGCCTATAGCGAGCTGGTGTTCACCGACACCCTGTGGCCCGACTTCCGGCGCGAGCACCTCTTCGACGCCGTGCGCGAGTACCAGGACCGCGACCGGCGATTCGGCGGACTGGCCGACGACTGACATGGCCCGGGGCACGATCCACCGCGACGAGGGGATCGTGCTGCGGACGTACCGACTGGGTGAGGCCGATCGCATCGTCGTGCTGATGACCCGGCAGCGGGGCAAGGTACGCGCGGTGGCCAAGGGGGTGCGCAAGACGAAGTCGAAGTTCGGGTCGCGCCTCGAACCCATGAGCCACTGTGAACTGCAGATCTACGAGGGGCGCGAACTCGACCTCGTCACCCAGGCCGAGAGCCTCGACACCTTCCGGGCGGTGCGCGACGACCTCGATCGCATCGGTCGGGCCATGTCGATGCTGGAGGTGGTCGACCAACTGGCCCAGGAGGGACAGGCCAATCCCGAACTGTTCCGCATGCTGCTGGGCGCGCTGCGCACCCTGGAGACGACCCGATCGCCGGTGGTGACCCCGGCCTTCCTGTGGAAGGTGCTCGCCCTCGAGGGGTTCCGACCCACCATCGAGCAGTGCGCGCAGTGCGGTGATGCCGACGTCGAACTGGTGGCCTTCGACGTGGACAGTGGGGGACTGCTGTGCCGCACGTGTCGCCGGGGTCAGGCGGTGTCACCCGCCGCGGTGGAGCTCATGCAGCAGATCCTCGGTGGTCGTCTCGGCGAGGCGCTGGCCGCCGGTGAACTCGACGAGCACCGCTCGGCCGTCCACGAGGTCGATCTGCTGGCCACCCGGGCCGTGGAGCACCACCTCGAGCGGCGGCTCCGCTCGATCGACGTGCTCGACCACTGACGGCCACTCGCCGTTGGCCGCCCGGTGACCACCGGCCCCGCTCGGCAGGGCGGCTGCTACCTTCCCGTCGCAGTTCGGGACGAGGGAGGACCATGGCAGCGACACCGGGTACCGCACGACCGCTCGAAGGCCTTCGGGTGGTGGACCTCACCGTGATCAATGGTGAATTGTGTCCCCGCCTGCTCGGCGATCTCGGCGCCGAGGTCATAAAGGTCGAACCGCCCTCTGGCTCACCGGCCCGCCGCTGGGCACCGATCCGCAAGGGCGTGTCGCTGTCGTTCGCGCTCAACAACGCCGGCAAGCTCGGCGTGGCCCTCGATCTCACCGACGCCGCCGACTTCTCCCGGTTCCACGATCTCCTCGATCACGCCGACGTCCTGGTGACCTCCGATCCGACGATCGTCGGGAACATCACCGTCGAGACCGTGGCCCGGGCCCACCCGCATCTCGTCGTCGCCGCACTCACCCCCTACGGCATGACCGGTGCGTGGTCAGGGCGCGTCGTCACCGACGGCGTGCTGTCGGCCACGGGTGGCATGACGTTCAAGGCGGGCACGCTCGATCGCGAACCCATCCCGGCCCCCGGGCAGTTCAGCAACGACGTGGCCTGCTCGGTGGCCACCTGGGGAATCCTGTGCGCACTGTTCCAGCGCGAACGCACGGGGGCCGGACAGTTGCTCGACGTGTCGCTCAACGAGTGCCTCTCGCAGACCGCCGACTGGTCACTGCCCAACTACACGGCGCGGGTGGCGGCCGGTGTCTCCGGCCCCGAGTTCCGCATGGGCTCCGGCCCCGTGTACCCGATCTTCAAGTGTCGCGACGGCTATGTGCGCCTCATCGTGCTCAGCCCGATGCAGTGGCGCGAGATGCGCGCCTGGCTCGGTGAACCCGAGTACCTGCAGGATCCGGAATACGACACGTTCCCGGGCCGGTTCGCCATCGCCGAGGCCGTACTCAATCCGCTCTACGAGGAACTGTTCGCCGATCTCAGCGTCGAGGAGGTCTCGGCCAAGGCCCAGGAGCGCGGCATCGTGTGCACGCCGGTGTACGACGCGCAGCGTGCCCTGCACAACGAGCACTTCGATTCGCGTGGCACGTTCCAACAGATGGAGGTCGCCCCCGGTGTGATCGCCTCGATGCCAGCGGGGTACTTCGAACTCGACGGCCAGCGACTGGGTCCGCGCACCCCGGCGCCGACGATCGGCCAGCACAACGACGCGGTGTTCGCCGACCTCGGCCCTGCGCGCACCGGCGTGGTCGCGCCGGAACCGTCGCTGCCCCTCGAGGGTCTGCGGGTCATGGACTTCGGGCAGGGCGCGGTCGGCGTCGAGGCCGGTCGACTGTTCGGCGAATACGGCGCCGATGTCATCAAGATCGAGACGCGCACGCACTACGACTTCATCCGGGTGGTCACCGGCACCGAGATGGGGCCGTCGTTCGCCTCTTCGAGCCGGTCCAAGCGGGCGCTCGGCGTCAATGCCAAGTTCCCCGAGGGTCGTCAGCTCCTGTTGGATCTGGCCCGTCAGTCCGACGTGGTGATCGAGAACGTCACCACCGGGGCGATGGACGCGTTGGGGATCGGGTATCAGGATCTGTCGGGCGCCAATCCGGGCATCGCCATGGTGGCCAGCCAGTTGATGGGTTCGCGTGGCGTGTGGGCGCATTGGCGTGGCTACGGACCCAGCACCCAGGCGCCCGGCGGCATCTCGTGGTTGTGGTCGTATGCCGACACCGATGCGCCGGCCGGTACCGCCTCGATCTTCCCCGACCACTTCGTGGGTCGACTGTCGGCCTGTGCCGCGTTGGCCACCGTGATCGGACGCGAGCGCGGCACCGTCGCCGGGGGTCTCATGGAGATCGCCCAGTGCGAGGCCGTCGTCGGTTCGATCGGCGATCTGCTGGCCGCCGAGTCGGTGGAACCCGGATCGGTCCGTCCCATGGGCATGCACTCGGAGCAGGCCGCCCCGGGTGGCATGTACCGGTGTGCGGCCGAGGACGACAACGGCGAGATGTGGGTGGCCATCGGATGTCGCGACGACGCCGACTGGCGCGCATTGTGCGGCGTGCTCGGTCGCGACGACCTCGCCGCCGATGCCCGCTACGCCACGTTCGCCCAGCGGGCCGCGGCGGCCGCCGAACTCGACGCCGTGATCGGTGAGTGGTGCGCCGCGCGCAACCGGTTCGACATCGCCGATGCCTGTCAGGCCGTCGGCGTGCCCGCCGGACCGATGCTGACCTCGGCCGACCTGCTCGTGAACCAGCACTTCATCGATCGCCAGTTCCTCGTGCCGATCGATCAGCCCGGTGCCGGAGAGTTCATCTTCGAAGGGCCGGGTTTCCACGCGACCGGCATGCCGTTCCCGGTCGAGAACCCCGCGCCGTGGCTCGGTGAGCACAGTGTCGAGATCTGTCGCGACCTGCTCGGTCGCGACGACGCGACGATCGCCGACCTCATCGCCAAGGGAATCGTGGAGGTCACGCCCCCGGCTGGCCAGTAGTGTCGGACGCCATGCCGGAGTCCTCCGTACCCAACGATCCCTCCCTGATGGAGAAGATCGTCAACCTGTCGAAGCGGCGAGGCTTCGTCTTCCCTTCGGCCGAGATCTACGGCGGATTCCGCTCCACCTACGACTACGGGCCGATCGGCGTGCAACTGCTGCGCAACGTCAAGGACGCGTGGTGGCGTTCGATGGTGCAGATGCGCGACGACGTGGTGGGCATCGACGCCGCCATCCTGTCGCCGCCGGCCATCTGGGAGGCTTCGGGCCATCTCGAGAACTTCACGGACCCCCTCGTCGACTGTCGTCAGTGTCGGGAGCGGTTCCGTGAGGACCAGCTCGTCGACCCCTCGACGTGTCCGAACTGCGGCGGCGCCGGCACCTTCACCGAGGCCCGTCAGTTCAACCTCATGTTCAAGACCCACGCCGGGCCGGTGGAATCCGATGCCGCCGTCGCCTACCTGCGACCCGAGACGGCCCAGGGCATGTTCGTCAATTTCTCCAACGTGCTGCAGACCTCGCGCAAGAAGCCACCGTTCGGTATCGCCCAGATCGGCAAGTCGTTCCGCAACGAGATCACGCCCGGCAACTTCGTGTTCCGCACCCGCGAGTTCGAGCAGATGGAGCTCGAGTTCTTCGTGCCGCCGGAGGACGCCGACCAGTGGTACGCCTACTGGTGCGCCGAGCGCTATCGCTGGTACATCGACCTCGGCATTCCCGAGTCGAAGTTGCGCATGCGTCCCCACGATCCCGACGAGTTGAGTCACTACTCGTCGGGTACCTCCGACGTGGAGTTCCTGTTCCCCTGGGGCTGGGGCGAACTCGAGGGCGTCGCCAACCGCGGCGACTACGACCTCACCCAGCACTCCAACCGGTCGGGAGAGAAGCTCGAGTACTTCGATCAGGCCACCAACACCCGGTACCGGCCCCACGTGATCGAACCGGCGGCCGGCGCCACCCGCACGATGATGGCCTTCCTGCTGGCGGCCTACGACGAGGAGGAGGTGCGGGGCGAGACCCGCACCGTGCTGCGACTCCATCCGCGTCTCGCCCCCTACAAGGTGGCCGTCCTGCCCCTGTCGAAGAAGGACGAGCTCGTCGGGCCGGCCCGCGAGGTGTTGGGCATGCTCCAGCCGCACCTGATGTGCGACTACGACGAGACCCAGGCCATCGGCCGGCGCTATCGCCGACAGGACGAACTGGGTACCCCCTTCTGCGTGACCTTCGACTTCGACTCGCTCGACGACGGGGCGGTCACGGTGCGTGACCGCGACTCCATGGAGCAGGAGCGGGTGGCCATCGACGACCTGCTGAACCACCTCGTGACCCGGATGAACTGAGGCGGGCCGCTGCTACCGTCCCGGTCGGAGGGGCGTGTGGGAATCAGGGACGAGGACATCGCAACGGTCCGCAATGCGACCGACATCGTCGCGGTCGTCTCCGAGCACGTGCAGCTCAAGCGGGTCGGACGGCGCTGGCAGGGGCTGTGCCCTTTCCATCAGGAGAAGTCGGGCTCGTTCTCCGTCAACGGTGAGGAGAAGCTCTACTACTGCTTCGGTTGCGGGGCGAAGGGCGACGTCATCACCTTCGTGCGCGAGGTCGAGCACCTCGACTTCGTCGGCGCTGTCGAGAAGCTGGCGGTCAAGGCCGGGATCACGCTGCAATACACCGACGAGGTCCAGAACGAGGGCCGCAAGCGGCGCGGCAGGCTGCTCGACGCCGTGGCCGCAGCAGCCGCCTGGTACCACGAGCGCCTGCTGTCGGCCCCCGACGCAGCCGCGGCGCGCGCCTACCTGCGCTCGCGGGGTCTCGACGGTGACGACGTCCGTCGCTTCGGCATCGGCTGGGCCCCCGAGGGGTGGGATCAGCTGGCCCGGGCGTTGCGCGTGCCCGACGACGTGTTCGTCGAGGCCGGACTCGGGTTCCTCAACCGCCGCGGTCGACCCACCGACGCCTTCCGGGGTCGCATCATGTTCCCCATCGCCGATCCCGCCGGAGCGGTCGTCGGCTTCGGTGGGCGCATCATGCCCGGCGTCGACGGAGCCAAGTACAAGAACTCGGTCGACAGCGCCATCTACTCGAAGTCGCGCCTGCTCTACGGACTGCACCTGTCGAAGGCCGAGATCGTCAAGGCCGACGAGGCGATCGTCTGCGAGGGCTACACCGACGTGATCGGTTTCGCCAAGGCCGGTGTGCCTCGGGCCGTCGCCACCTGTGGCACCGCCCTCACCGAGGACCACGTGAAGGTGCTGCGCAGCTTCGCCCGCCGGATCGTCCTGGCCTTCGATGCCGATGCCGCCGGACAGAACGCGGCGGCCAGGGTCTACGCGTGGGAGAAGCAGTACGACCTCGACATCGCCGTGGCCGCGTTCCCGGGTGGTGCCGATCCGGCTGATCTGGCCCAGACCGATCCCGGCGCGCTGGCCATCGCCGTGGCCGAGGCCCAACCGTTCCTCAAGTTCCGACTCGAGCGGGTGTTGGCCACCGACCGGGCCGACACCCCCGAGCAAAGTGCCCGTGCCGCCGAGGCGGCCATGGCGGTGGTGGCCGAGCACCCCAGTGAGTTGGTTCGCGACCAGTACCGACTCGAGGTGGCGGCCCGCCTGCGACTCGATCCGGCGCAACTGCATGCGGTGGCCACGCCGCGGCGCAGTCCCCGGGCCGAGCAGCGCCCGGCGCGTCCCCCGGTGCTGACCCGTGACACCCCGGCCACCGAGGCGTTGCGGCACATGGTGTGGGACCGCGACTCCATCGCCGACCGACTCGACGAGGTGCTGTTCTCCGATCCGGTGGTGGCCACCGCCTATCGGGCGTTGGCCACCACCGACTCGGTGGCCGACGCGATCACCATGGCCGCGGCCGACGATCCCGTGGCCGGTGAACTGCTCCAACGTCTGGCCGTGGAGGAACCGGAGTCGACGGTGACCAGCGTGCTGGTGCGCCTCGTCGACGACGCCGGCACCGCGGCACTGGCGGCGCTGCAGGCCGAGGCCCGGGTGGCCGACGACCCGTTCCAGGTGGGTGAGGCGATCCGCTGGCTGACCCTGCGACTCATGGACCTGCGCGAGCAGGAGGGCGACAACGCGCCCGAACTCGAGGCCCTCGACGATCTCCTGTCGTGGCTCATCGGCGTGGAGCACGAGGTCCTGTGACCGATTCGGGCGAACTGGCCCGCCTGGTGGCGGTGGGGCGGGCCCGACCGGCGCGCGTGGTGACCGCCGATGAGGCCGTCGCCGCCATCGACGGCGACCCGACGCCGGAGGCCATCGACGAACTGCGAGCACGACTGGCGGCCGAGGGCATCGGCCTCGACGAGAGCACCGTCGAACCGGCCGACGACACTCGTGACGAGACCGAGATCGCCGTGATCGTGCGCGATCCGCTCACCGACGACATGGACGACGCCGACGATCTCGTCGTGCGTCGTTCCGATCGCCTGCGGCACTCGATGAAGGCCACCGTGCGCATGAACCTGAGTTCGGGAACGGCCGACCCGGTGAAGATGTACATGCGCGAGATCGGTCGCGTGCCCCTGCTCACCGCCCAGGAGGAGGTGGCGCTGGCCAAGCAGATCGAACGGGGCAGCGCGGCGGCCGAGCGACTGGCCGAACTGACCGCCGCCGGCGATCTGGGTTCGTTGGCACCGGGGGAGGCGTCGCGGCTCAAGCGCCTGGTGCGACTCGGTGACGACGCCAAGGTCGATCTCACCCAGGCCAACCTTCGTCTGGTCGTGTCCATCGCCAAGCGGTACGTGCGCGGCGGCACCATGCAGTTGCTCGACCTGGTGCAGGAGGGGAACCTCGGCCTGATGCGCGCCGTCGAGAAGTTCGACTGGACGAAGGGCTTCAAGTTCTCGACCTATGCCACGTGGTGGATCCGTCAGGCCATCACCCGGGCCATCGCCGACCAGGAACGCACCATCCGCATCCCGGTGCACATGATGGAGGCCATCAACAAGCAGACGCGCACCTCCCGCGATCTGGCCCAGGAACTCGAGCGCGAGCCCACCGATGAGGAGCTGGCCGAGCGTCTGGAGTGGTCGGTGGAGAAGGTGCGCGATCTCAAGCGGATCGCGGTCGATTCGCTGTCGCTCGACTCGCCGTTGCGCGAGGGCGAGGATGCCGTGCTGGCCGACGTGATCGAGGACATGAACTCGGAGGCGCCGGTGGACATCGCCGAGCGGCACATGTTGACCAGCGCCATCGAGGAGGCACTCGACGACCTTAACCGGCGCGAGCGTGACCTGTTGCGCATGCGGTTCGGTCTGGACGACGGCCAACCCCGGACCCTCGAGGAGGTGGGCCGCGAGTTCGGCGTCACGCGGGAGCGCATCCGCCAGATCGAGACCAAGACACTGGCCAAACTCCGCAATCCCCAGCACAGTCAGAAGCTGCGCGACTACTTCGACCTCGACTGATGCGCGTCGGTGTGGTGGTGGTCGCAGTGCTGCTGGTCGGGCTCGTGGCGTTCGTGGTGGCGGCTCGTCGGCGGCGACCCGAGACGGTGTGGAACCCGGGACTCGAGTTCGATCCCGACTTCGATCTGACCCCCGAGGAGATCGAGGCCGATCGTCGGGGCGAGTCCCCCTCGGCCTGACGGGGCCCTTGGCGGCCGCTGCTACTGTCGGACGTCCATTCCGGGGTAGCTCAGCTGGCAGAGCATCTGACTGTTAATCAGAGGGTCGTGGGTTCGAGCCCCACCCCCGGAGCCATCGCCCGGCCGTTCTCCACGAGCCGGGGGAGCAGTGTCCTCCCCGACATGGTCTCGGGCGGAGTGGCGTCCAGCAGGTCGAGCAGGGTCGGGGCGACGTCGAAGGCCGAGGCGATCCCGGCGTCACCCACTCGGACGCCGTCGCCGACGAGCACCAGGCTTCCGTGGCGACCGGTGTGACCACCGGTGCGGCGAAAGGGCACCGGGCCGATCACCCCGAGATCGGGGTGGGCCAGAGCGTTGGCCGACCCGTTCCAGACCACGGTGAGATCACAGCCCGACGAGCCGAGGGCGAGCGGATCGTCGCCGGCGGTCCACTCGATGTCGCCGACGCTCGGTCGCCCCGTGTGCGGATCGATGCACCGGCGCAGGAGCGACTCGAGTCGGCGACACACCTCAGCGTGATCGGTCGGGTCGACGATGCCTCGGGCCTCCCGGCCGCGGAGGTTGAGGCGGATGCGGCCGTCATAGAACGAGGGGAGCGCGAATGCAGGCATCGCGGGCCAGCGCGGGATGTACCACGCTGCGGGCTGCCAGCCCACGCTGGCATAACCCGGCCGCTGGCGGGCGTGTGTGGCGTTCCGGGCGCGCAGTCGGTGGGCAGCTTCGATGCAGGGCCGGGGAAGGTGTCCGGCGACTCCGCGCAGCGACCGGATGAGACGAGACATCGTCCGGTTCGGGTTCTCCTCGAACCAGTCGGGATCCCAGAGGATCTCGCCCGCCGACGGAACCGGGATGCACGACGGATCTTCGGTCCACGCTGCCGGCAGGTTCAACGCCCGTCTGCCGGACGACCATCGACACAGCAGTTCGGGCAGCAGCATCATGCTCTGCACGTCGGACTGATTGGCGCCCATGCCACCCATGCTGAAGGCGACCACGACGTCGGGAGCCAGATGTCGCACGAGGTCGTCGACCAACCGGTCGACGGCGACGTACACGGCGCGCAGTGCCTCTGCGGCCGCAGGGGCGGAAGGGTGGGAGCGGAGTGGGTGCTCGGGGTCGACGCCGTGCCACAGCCCCTCGACCGCCGAGTGCATCTCACCCACGACGACGACGGCGAGATCCCAGTCGGGTACGCGCTCGGAGAGCAACCAGCAGGCCGCGGCGCGGCGCGTTTCGACCCCGGCGACGAGGTTCGCCCCCATCGACGCGCACCCCTCGGGTGAGGTCCATGGCGTCGCGTACGTCCATTCATCGGCCGGATAGCGGCCGAACCGTGCAGTGAGTTCCTCGACGATGCCGACCGGCTGGCCGACCGGTCCACCGGAGATCCCGGGGTCGTGCGCTCCCCAGTTGACGACGCCGCGCAGACCCGGGGCTCGGGCCATGTCGGCGTAGGGGACGTCGAACACCACCACGCGCTCGGCCTCGGCAGCGAAGAACGGAGCGAACCGAGCCCCCTCCTGCCACGCCGAGTACCGCTGGGGATCGAACTCGATCGCGGCGTGGCGACCGGCGGCGTCGGGGTCGAGCCCTGACCACAGGTGCTCCCAGGCCAGCCCGGTGCGCTGGGCCGGACCGTGCTCGAGCAGCAGGTGGGCACCCCGGTCGCGCATCGAGGCCAGTGTGGGGAGAACTCCTTCGCCCATGAGGCGCGATCCGAACGACGGCTCGTAGCCGTCGAGCCCGATCGCCAGAACCCTCGTCACAGCCTCGACTCCGTTCGCGTCGCTCTCGTCGTTCGTGCGGTCTCGTCCCTCGCCGACGGCGCGCAACACTGGCCGTAGTATCGCCCACGGGGCGGTAGCTCAGTGGTCAGAGCACGGGACTCATAATCCCTCGGTCGTGGGTTCGATCCCCACCCGCCCCACGAACGCTGGCGTCGGTCGTGCCGGCCGATGCGGTCGGGTGCGGTCGGGTGCGGTGATTCGGTCTATCTAGCCGGTCACCGGACGCACCGGGATGATGGAGAACCGGTAGTCGCCCTGCACGCTCAGACGGGCTGCCCTGAAGTCGAGCAGCGACGCGCAACGTGGGTTGCTCTCGAGCACCAACGAAACGGTGGCCTCCACGATGAAGAACTTGGGTGCGGCGGCGGCGCGACGGTCGCAGGCCAGTTCGGTGAACAACGGGTCGAGATCCACATAGATGGGGCTCGATGCCGGGGAGACGGTGCGGATCCCGGCGACGAGGTCGACGAAACTCGGGGTCGGCAGAATCTGCGCCGCTTCTCCGCTGGCCACCGCGGCGCGCACGTCGGCATTGGCGGGGAGGGCGAGCACGTTGTCGAGGCCGTCGAGCATGGCGCCCAGCGGCGTGAACCGGCCGAGATCCTGTTGTTTCGTGAGGGGCTCGAGCATCTTCGACGGTGCCGGCACACGACCGAAGAACGACAGCGTGCCGACCAGAGCCACGGCACCGAAGGCGATGGCGATCCACGTCGCGTCACGACCCTTCGCCCGAGCGCTCGACCGCAGTGTGCGGTAGCCCACGGCCATGAGCGGCAGCATCGTGGCCACGCACATGCCGACCAGGAACGCATAGCCGGCGACCAGTGTGGGTGTGAGCGATCGACCGGTGAAGTAGGCCAGGGCGAGCAGCGACCACCCGCCGGCCAACGTCATCATCAACCCGGTGCGTCCGAGGACGCTGGCGGCCCGGCGGCGCACCATCAGCCCGACACCGACGGCGAGAGTGGTGACGAACAGTGCGGCGAAGGCCACGTGCAGACCGAACGACGCCATCGGCTCGGCCATGGTTCCGTCGGACCCGAACTTCGTCTGGAAGGCCAGCCAGTACGACCAGTCGACCGAGTTGCCGGTGAGCGCCCCCAGCAGCGTGTAGCCGACGAACACCGCCAGCGCCGCGCAACCGAGGGTGAGAGTACGACGGACCACGAGCTCCCACGGACCGGTGGCCAGCAGGACCATCGTGCAGACGGCGGCGGCGGGCAGCCCGAAGTCGGGGTTGTTGAGGGCGGTGACGCCGAGGAGCAGTCCGAGTCCGATGATGGCCCAGTGGTCGGGCAGTCGCCCCTGCCCCCGGCTCGACACGAACCGGTAGGTGGCGAGGATCGCCACTACGGGGAGCACCACGCGTAGGGGCACGGCGGCGAAGTAGGTCGTGGCGCTCCCTGATCCAGTCCCGACGGCGACGCTCGGGATCACGGCAACTGCAGTCACCAGCGCGAAGGATCGCCGGGGGAGGACCGACAGCGGAAGGAAGATCACGCAGGTGAAGGCGATCACCTGGAGACCGACGAGGAACAGCACCACCAGCCACATCGAGTTCCCCAGGATCGCGATGGGCAGCGCCGGGATGAACCCGAGGAGGTTGGCGTATTGGGGGATGTAGGTGCTGAGCGGGAAGTCGCCGGCAGCGACCGAGGCCATCTCGTCGCCGGTGAAGGCGAAGTGGTACGGGTCGCGGATGGTCGCCGGGGTCTGGATGAGCGCCGGAATGACGAAGGCCAGCACCACCGCGGTCATGAGGATCGGGGAGAGCCGTCCTACCCCGCTCCGCCGGGACCACGCCGCGACCAGAGCGACGGCAACGAGGGCTCCGAGAACGAGATCGGAAGTGGCGATCCCGGGCCAGAGGCCGGTGGGGTCGACCGTCCACGTCACCGCCAGCACAAGCACCCCGAGACCGAGGACGGCGGCCGCGGTGCGCAGGGGAGACATCGACGGCGAGGACGACGTCCTCGCCGCGGTCACTCGAACCACCATGACGACGAGTGCTGCCGCCAGCGTCCACCAGGCCAGGAGCGTCAACCTGTCGTTGGTCTCGGCATCGGCCGACGGCCCCAGCGAGGTGCCGACGATCGTGAGCGCGGCCACTCCCAACGTCGCCGCGATCGCGACGGACCCGATCCAGTCCAGTCCCCCTGTACCTGAGACCGAGCGCTGTGCCCACCATCGGGCCCGCCGCCCGACGTTCGCAGCCATGCCCCGACCCTAGACGCGACTTCACCGGCGCAAGAGCCTCCTGGGGCTCCGCGCCGATGGTGGCGCGGTGGCGACGACCCGATCCGTCGCAGTGACGCACTAGCGTGTCCGAGGTGAAGGTGGTCCTGCTGGCTGGCGGTCTCGGAACCCGATTGCGCGAGGAGACCGAATACCGACCGAAGCCCATGGTCGAGGTCGGTGGGCGCCCCATCTTGTGGCACATCATGAAGAACTTCGCCCACTTCGGTCTCAACGAGTTCGTGGTGTGCACCGGCTACAAGGGCGAGGTGATCAAGGAGTACTTCCTGCACTACGAAGCCCGGATGAACGACTTCACCATCCACCTCGGCCCGCAGTCATTCATCGAGTACCGCGACGATCACGAGGAAGCGAACTGGATCGTGACCGTGGCCGACACCGGGGCCACCACGATGACGGGTGGACGGGTGAAGCGGATCGAGCGTCACGTGGACGGGCCGTTCATCGTCACCTACGGCGACGGGCTGGCCGATGTCGACATCGACGCGTTGCTGGAGTTCCATCGTTCCCACGGTCGCCTGGCCACGGTGACCACCGTGAGGCCACTGTCGCGCTTCGGCGTGATGGACATCGGCCCCGACGGGGTGGTGGAGCAGTTCCGTGAGAAGCCCCAGGGCGATGGCAACGTGAACGCCGGCTTCTTCGTCTTCGAGCCGCAGGTCTTCGACTACCTCACGCCCGACTGCGTGCTCGAGGAGGAGCCGCTCGAGCGCCTGGCCGCCGACAAGCAGTTGGTGGCCTATCGGCACGACGGCTTCTGGCAGCCGATGGACACCTATAGGGAGTCGACGATGCTCAACGAGATGTGGGATCGGGGAGATGCCCCTTGGAAGGTGTGGTGACGACGGCTCTCCCGTCGCCCGTTCCGATCGTGGGAGGGATCGAGTTGCTGGCCCTCGATCTGGACGGAGTCGTCATCGATTCCCTTCCCGGCATCGCGCGATGTCTCTCGCTCGTCTTCGAGGAGCACGGGCTTCCCGTTCCTGCTGCCGAGACGATCCGGTCGATCATCGGCCCACCGTTGGAGATCGGCGTCGCATCGCTGCTGGGGGGCGACGAGCCCGATGCGGACCTGATCTCGGCCCTCGTGGTCGACTTCAGACGGCACTACGCCGACATGTCGGCAGACCTCACCGACGTGTTCCCCGGTGTGATCCCGACATTGACGCGGCTCCGGTCGACCGGTTTCCGCTTGGCGATCGCCACGTCGAAACCATCGGCGTCGACCGAGATCCTCGTGGAGGCGATGGGGCTGGCCGGACTGTTCGATCACATCGAGTGCGCCATGTCGCCCAGCGACACCAAGACCGAGGTGCTCACCCGTGTGCTGGCCCAAGATGGTGCACATCCTCACGCCTCGGTCATGGTCGGCGATCGTCACCACGACATCAGGGCGGCCATGGCCGTCGGATCGGTTCCGATCGGCGCTTTGTGGGGCTACGGGTCGAGGGAGGAACTTGTCGATGCCGGTGCGACACACGTCATCGGGGAGATCGGTGAACTGACCTCTCTCGTGGGTCGGTGACGAATGGTTTCGGTTCCAGTGGCGGACCTCGACGAGATCCTCGATCAGGTGGTCGACCTCGATCGCCGGCTCGGTGCCTGTCGGATCCTCATCACCGGAGGAACGGGATTCTTCGGACGATGGCTGCTCGAGTCCTGGGATCACTCCTCGAAGCGTCTGAATCTTCGCCGGACCGCAGTGGTCGTCACCCGCGATCCCTCGGCTTTCGCCACCGCGTTCCCTCACCTCGCCGAATCGGAATCGATCGAACTGGTGCGCGGAGATGTGCTCCACGAAAGTGTCATCGACGGCACGTTCGATGCCTGCATCCATGCCGCCACCGCCGCGAGCCTTGCGTTGACCGAGTCGGAACCTCGGTCGATGTTCGACACCATCGTCACCGGCACCAGCAACGTCCTCGATTGGTTGGAGCCCTCGGGTTCGATCCCGACGTTGTTCACGAGTTCTGGTGCCGTCTACGGGGGCGGGGCCGGCACTGCGCAACTGATCCCCGAGACCGACCGCACCGGACCCGACCCACTCGACCCCGGTCAGGTCTACGGCGAGGCAAAGAGGGCGGCGGAGATGCTCTGCGCGTTGCGAGTCGCATCGGGGGCACGGATCCGGATCGCCCGGTGCTTCGCCTTCGTCGGGCCGCACCTCCCGCTCGACGCGCACTTCGCCATCGGGAACTTCGTCGCCGATGCCGTGAGCGGACGCCGGATCGTCGTACGAGGGGATGGTTCACCCGTTCGTTCTTACATGTACCCGACCGACCTGGTCGTCTGGCTGCGCACGATCCTCGCTGATGGTGTCGATGGTCGGGCCTACAACGTGGGAAGCGAGGAGGGTCGCCCACTTCGGGAGATCGCCGAGATGGTGGCGACCCGGGTCGGGACCACGGTCGAGATCCGGGGCGGCGCGAGCCACTCGAGTGCTGCGAATCGGTATGTCCCATCGATCGCCAGAGCCGGATCCGAGTTGGGACTCTCGGTGCGGGTCGACCTCGACCACGCGATCGAACGGACGATCGGATGGGCGGGATCGGCGTTCAGCTCACGATGAGGGCCCCGCCGAATGGCGAGAAGCCCAATCCCTCGAAGCGGCCGGTCGGCATCACGTAGGCCTCGAGCAGCAACCGCTCATCGCTGTCGAAGGCTTCGTCGAACCAGAAGATGTCGCCCGTCTCCAGTGAGGGGGCGATCGCCTCCCACGCCGCCAGAGAGGGGCGGAAGAGGTCGAGGTCGAAGTTGAAGAATCGTCGGCCCTTGGTCGTGGCCCACTCGATGTCGCCCAGACTGTCCTCGACATCGCCCACGTGCCACGTGACGCGGGCGTCGTCGATCGCCGGAGTACGTCCGTCTGCATCGAACGCGCCGGCCGGCATTCCGCGCCATCGCTGGGGGAGACCGGTGAAGCGATCGAATCCGTGGTAGCGCAGGTGCGGCGAGTCGATCCGGTCGAGCCACCACCTCGTCGCCTCACCGAAGGCCACGCCGAACTCGAAGATCGTGATCGACTCTTCCGAATCGGGGGGCGGAACGAGCCGCGGGAGCACCTCGCCCGACCAGAGCGCTTCCCGAGTGTCGTACGAACGGCCCATCCCGTTCCTGAGGCACCAGGCCCGCCAACTCGAGACGGCGCCGAGGGTGTCGAGACTCTGCGCCAGGCGGGGGATGACGTTCGTCACTCTCGCAACAGCGGCCACCACTCGTTGCGTACCCGTGCCGGAATTTCCCGATGTCTCGTGGCGCGCCATGAGACGAACACTAGGTGGTCGAGGCCGCAGGGCCGAGTGATGGGGGGATTCCTTCGTGAAGGTCCGGTTCGGCATCGCAGTCGTCACGTAGGGTCGGATCGAGGGAGTCCCGGCGGAGAGAGATGTGAGATGACGATGAACCTTCAGCGCAGGTGCCCGGTCTGTGGGGGGAGGGAAGGCCGACTCCTCCACACGCAGGAGTTCGCAGTTCCGGCGGAACTCGCTGCTCCTGAAGTCGTCGATATCGTCACTTGTGTCACGTGCGGTATGTGCTTCTCCGAAATCGCGGTCGATCAGGACTCGCTCGACACTGCCTATGCCGAGCACTCGAAGTACGCCGACACGTCCATGTACGCCGACGAGATCGCCGATGATGCACCCCCGACCGACGCGCCGTGGGATCTGGAGCGTTTGCGAGGCACGGCGCAGTGGCTCACCACCCGCGTCCCGGTCGATGCCCGGGTCCTCGATGCGGGATGCGCCACGGGAGCTCTGATCAGGTACCTGCAGGAGACGGGATTCAGCGACATCGTGGGCCTCGACCCCTCTCCCGTTGCCGCTGCCACGGTGCAGCGGTCGACGGGGGTGCGGGCCGTGGCCGGATCGCTCTTCCATCCTCCTGACGACCTCGGTGAGTTCGGTCTCGTCGTGCTCTCCCACGTGCTCGAGCACCTGCTTGATGTGCGCGGCGCGGTCGAGGGATTGCGGTCGTTGACCAAGCCCGGGGGGCTGATCTACGTGGAGGTGCCCGATGCAGTGCGCTATCGAGATCATCTCGTGGCGCCGTTCCACGATTTCAACACCGAGCACATCAATCACTTCTCGGGGGTGCTGCTCGACCGCCTGTTCTGCTCGGCCGGGTTCGTGACCCGCGAGATCGGGCACAAGACCGTGCTCAGTTCACCGTCGGATCCGTACCCGGCGGTGTTCGGCCTCTTCGAACGATCGTCGCCGTCGGACACCCCGACCGCTGTGCAGCGGGACGACGACCTCGCCCCGTCCCTGCGCGACTACATCTACGCCTCCACGCAGTTGATGGAGCGGTTCGGCGCTCGCGTTCACGACGAGGTCGGGGATGGTCCGATCGTCGTGTGGGGAGCCGGTCAACTCTCGATGAAGTTGCTGGCCGGTCCCCTGAGGGAGGCCCGGGTCGACGCACTCGTCGACACCTCTCCCGACAAGTGGGGTCTTCGGCTCGGCGGTCACGAGGTCGTGGGCCCGGACGAGGTCGCCTCCTCGGACTCACCGATCCTCGTCGCCTCTGTCCATCACCAGTCGTCGATCGTCGCCGAGATAGCGCGTCGACTCCCCGGTCGAAGGGTCGTCACTCTGAGGTGATGCTGCCGGCAGCGTCAGCCGGGGGCATTACTCCCACATGGACTCGGTCGAGACGGGCCTTCGACCTACGCGCCGGGAACTCGCCGAATCACCCGAAGAATGTCCTCGTCGAGATCGGGTGACATGGCGTGGAGAGGGTTCGATTCCATCGAGCCCGACTCGGTCACCCGGCTCGTGATCTTGGGCCAGTAGGTCTGATCGGGATCGATCGGCACGATGAAGGCGACCGGACCTTCGTCCTCCAGCAGGTCGGTGACGGCGAGGTCGTGTCGCCACTCCGGCGTGATCGGCCGGCACGGGATCCCGTACGCGTCGAACAGCGTCGGCCACTCGGGGAATCCGAGACCGGTCTGCACATCGCATCCGAGATAGGCGCCCCCGAAGTAGTTCCGCTGTGTGGTGCGGATCGAGCCGTACCCGTCGTTGGCGAAGATGAAGATCTTGAGCGGCAGACGGTTGACGGTGACGGTCGCCAGTTCCTGGATGTTCTGTGAGAACCCGCCATCACCCTCGATGAGGAACGTCCGACGCCGGCGATGGGCCAATGCCGCGCCGATGGCCCCGGCCAGCCCGTACCCCATCGACGCCAGGCCCTTGTCGGTGATGACGATCTGACCCTGTTCCGGCTCGAAGACCTGCATCGGGACAGAGTTCGCCCCTCCGCTCGAACAGGGGATCACGATGTCGTCCGGACGAGTCACGTCCTCCAACTCGAGGCAGAACCGGTAGGGGTCGACGAATCCGGGCGCGGTCTGGTTGGCGGACTCGGCGCGGGGGAGCAGCGTCCGTACCGTGCGGCAGTGAGCGAGCCATCCGCGGTCGCAGCGCCATCCCGACGAGGTCAGTCGGCGCACGGCGCCGGCGAGAGCGGCATCGGCGTCGGCCGCGAGGGCGTGGTCGACGTGGGGGTGACCCTTGTGCAACTCCGCGTGATCGATGTCGATGTGCACCACGGTGGCGTTCCGTGCCCACTCCTGCCAGTTGAACCCGGTCTGTTGCATCCCGAGACGACTGCCGAACACCACGACGAGGTCGGCGAGGTCGACGATCATGTTGGCCGAGCGCTGACCCCAGGTGTTCGGCCGCCCTACGTAGACCTCGTCCTCACGGTGGAGTCGATCGGCGCCGTTCCATGTCGTGACCACGGGAATCCCGAGGCTGGCGAGGTCGTCGTGGAGTGTCGCTGCGCAGGCTCTCGAGACCCCGCCGCCGATCATCCACAGAGGTCGGCGGGCGCCGGTGGTGAGTGCTCCGATCAGGTCGGCCGCTTCCTCCGCCGTGGCGAGGGCGACGGATGATGGCCCGATCGGGCGGACCGATTCGATGCCGTCCTCCACGGTGCTGTCGAGCACCGGCGCGCCCTGTGCGTCGAGGCAGAACTCGAGGAACACCGGCCCCGGTCGATCCCGCCTTCCCTCACGTACGGCATCGAGGAAGCGGCTGCGTGGCCACGGCTCCTTCACCAACTCGCTCACCTTCGTGACCGGGCGCATGATCGACACACCGTCGATCTCCTGGATGCCACGCTGGCGCACGCCCCCGGCCATGAGGTCCTCGGACTTCACCTGACCTCCGAGTACGAGCAACTCCCGACTCTCCAACCATGCGCCGCTGGCGGCGGTCACGATGTTGGTGAGGCCCGGTCCGGCGGTGACGAGGGCGAAGGCTCGTCCCCCACCGCCCGACTCGTTGAAGTACTCGGTGGCGATACCGGCCGACACCTCGTGCACGGTGGGAATGCACGTCATCGTGGTGCGCATCCCGTCGAGGAGATGCATGATGTTGCCGCCGGCCACGAAGAAGCAGTGTGTGTAGCCCTAGTCACGCAGCCATTCAGCGATCTTCGTCGCGTACTTGACCGGGGCCTCGGCTGACGTCATCTGGTCAGAGATCGATAC
>VERC01000196.1 GCA_018882825.1 Acidimicrobiia bacterium
GTTGGGGGCCTATGCCGTCCTGTCCGATCCGGTCTACGCCGGCAAGTTGCCGTTGTTCGGTGGCGTGGAGAAGTCGCGGTTCCGCCGACAGGTCGTTCCCGGCGACGTCCTGGAACTCGAGGTGACCCTCGGTCGCATGTCGGCGCGGGCCGGACGCGGGTCGGGTCGCGCCCATGTCGGTGGCGAGACCGCGTGCGAGACGGAGTTGTTGTTCGTGTTCGCCGACGCGTGACATGGCCCGTCGGGTCGTCGATTCCCCCGTCGGCCTGCTGGCGGTGACGGCCACGTCGCTCGGCGTCACCGGTCTCGGGTGGGACATCAGCGTCGTCGACCCCGAGTCGACTCGGGACTCGCTGGTGGTGCTCGATCGAGCCATCGAGGAACTCGACGAGTACTTCGCCGGGGGTAGGCGACGCTTCGACGTGCCGGTCGATCGGTCGTCGCGACGCGGCTTCCGGGGTGAGGTGCTCGACGCGCTGGAGTCCGTGGCCTACGGCGCCACGGTGACGTACGGGGAGTTGGCGATCCGCGCCGGTCGGCCGCGGGCGGCCCGGGCCGTGGGCACGTCGATGGCCACCAATCCCGTGGCCGTCATCGTGCCCTGTCACCGGGTGCTGCCTGCGGGTGGTGGGGTGGGGAACTACGGCGGCGGCGCCGACGCCAAGCGCCTGTTGCTGCGGTTGGAGGGAGGTCCCGGCCGGTCGCTCTACGACTGAGCGCACCCGCACCGACGCGCCTCAGTCCGGAGCCGGTCCGATCACCACGCACCCGTTGTGTCCGCCGAAGCCGAAGGAGTTCGACAGCACCGGTCCGGGTGTCCACGGTCGGGGTTCGCCCACGACGAGGTCGATGGGGGCCATGTCCGGGTCCGGGGTGGTGAACCCGGCCGTCGGGGGGATTTGTCCGCGCTGGATGGTCAGCACCGCGCCCACGGCTTCGAGCGCGCCCGCCGCACCGAGTGAGTGGCCGGTGACCCCCTTGAACGAGGTGACGGGCACCGCCCCGGGACCGAACAGCTCGGCGATGGCGGCAGCCTCGGCCGCGTCGTTCAACGGGGTCGACGTGCCGTGCGCGTTGACGTGACGGATGTCGGATGGCTCGAGCCCGGCATCGGCCACGGCCGACCGCATGCAGGTGATGGCCCCGATGCCGCCGGGCGAGGGGGCGGTGATGTGGTGGGCATCGGCGTTCGATGCCGCACCCATGATCTCGGCCAGGATCGTGGCACCGCGGCGACGGGCCGATTCCAGTTCCTCGAGCACGAGGATCCCCGATCCCTCGGCCAGCACGAAGCCATGGCGATCGCGGTCGAACGGCATCGACAGTCCGTCGGAGGCCATCGCCGTCATGTTGGTGAACCCGGCGATGCACGTCGGGGTCATCGTGGCCTCGGACGAACCGGTGACCACGGCATCGCACCGGCCGGAGGTGATGAGTCGGTAGGCGTTGCCGATCGACTGGGTGCCGGCCGCGCAGGCGGTGCAAGTGTTCTCGCACGGTCCCTGCCAGCCGTACTTCATGGACACCGCCGCCGACGCGGCATTGGCCATGAGCATCGGCACCATGAACGGACTGACACGACGCGGACCCTTGTGCTCGTGCACCAGCACCTGGTCCTCGAGCGTCGTCAGTCCACCGATCCCCGTGCCGATCCACACGCCCTGTCGGGCCGGATCACCGTCGATGGTGCCGGCCATGCGCATGGCCTCGTCGGTGGCGGCCAGAGCGAACTGAGCGAAGCGGTCGGTACGCCGGGCCTCCTTCGCATTCTCGAAGTAGGGCTCGGGATCGAAGTCCTCGATCCTCCGCAGGCCGACCGGCGCCGGGCCGAGCAGGCCCGACCAGAAGTCATCGATGCCTGTTCCGCACGGGCTGACGACGCCGATGCCGGTGACGACGACGCGGCGGTCGGGGCTCACTTCTTCGACATCACCAGATCGAAGGCCTGGCCCACGGTCTCGATGTCCTCGAGTTCGGACTCGTCGACGGTGACGTCGAACTCCTCCTCGAGCTTCATCACCAGCTCGACGAGGTCGAGGCTGTCGGCGTCGAGGTCGTCGCCGAACCGGGCATCAGGGGTGACCTTGGCGGGGTCGACGCCGAGGATCTCCACGGCGCAGGTCCTGAACTTTTCGAAATCGGGGGACGAGTCGCTCATCGGAGGCTCCTTCTCGTTGGTGGGTGGGAATCTAGTCGGCGGCCTCAGCCGCCCATACCGAGGCCGCCGTCGACCGGGAGCACCGCCCCGGTGATGAAGCCGGCGTCCTCGCCGGCGAGGAACCGCACGGCGGCGGCGATCTCGGCCGGTTCGGCCAGCCGGCCCGCAGGGACGGCCGCGGTGATCGTCTCGCGCATCGCATCGTCCACGGCGTCGAACATGTCGGTGGCCACCGGCCCGGGGGCCACGACGTTGACGGTGATGTTCCGGGAGGCGAACTCCCGGGCCAGTGAGCGGGCGAGCCCGACCAGTCCGGCCTTCGATGCGGCGTAGTTGGCCTGTCCGGCCTGACCGATCGACCCCACCACCGAACCGATGAAGATGATCCGCCCCCATCGGGCCCGCATCATCCTGGTGACGGCGCGTTTGGCCACCCGGAACCCGCCCACGAGGTTGGCGTCGAGCACACGGGAGAAGTCGTCGTCCGACATGCGCAGGACGAGTTTGTCGTCGGTCATGCCTGCGTTGGAGACGAGGACCTCCACGGGGCCCAACTCCTCCTCGATGCGGGTGAATGCGGCCTCCACCTGCTCGGCATCGGTCACGTCGCAGGTGACGCACAACATGCCGTCGGCCTCGGGCGGCGCGCTGCCGCGCACGGTGATCGCCACCCGGTCGCCCGCGTCGACGAACGCCCGGGCGATGGCGAGGCCGATCCCTCGATTGCCGCCGGTGACCAGCACGACCCGACTCATGACGCCGTCCTTCCGTCCATCGCCGGCCAGCGCAGGACGGCACTGGCCCAACTCATGCCGGCACCGAAGCCGACCAGCAGCACGAGGTCCCCGGCGCGCACCCGGCCCTCGTCGATGGCGTCGACCAGTGCGAGGGGGATCGACGCCGAGGACGTGTTGCCGTAGCGGTGGATCGACACGGCCACCGACTCCATCGACAACCCGAGACGCGAGGCGGCCGCCTCGATGATGCGGATGTTGGCCTGATGGGGCACGACCAGGGTGAGGTCATCGGCGGTCACGCCGGCCTGTTCCATCGATCGACGGGCCGATTCCACCATCACGGTCACCGCACGACGGAACACCTCCTTGCCCACCATCTTCAGGTGGTCACCGATGTCGCAGTAGAGCAACTCGATGGCGGTGCCGTCGTTGCCCATGTCGAACGACAGCAACTGCCCCGGTCCGTCGACCGCCTCGATCACCATCGCTCCGGCCCCGTCGGCGAAGAGGATGGCGGTGTTGCGGTCCTCCTGGTCGGTGATGCGCGACAGGGTCTCGCTGCCGATGAGGAGGATGCGACGCAGGCCCATGCCGATGAGTGCGTGGGCGTGCACCAGGCCGTACACGAAGCCCGAGCACGCCGCGTTGAGATCGGAGGCGCCGCCGGTGATGCCCAGCGACTCCTGCACCCGCGCCGCCGAGGCGGGAACGTGCCAGTCCGGTGTGGTGGTGCACAGCAGCACGTAGTCGATGTCGGTGCCGGTGAGCCCGGCCATCTCCATCGCCCGGCGCCCGGCGTCGATGGCCAGTCCGGCGGTGGTGCCCCCGTGGTAGCGCACCTTCATGCCCGTGCGCTCGGTGATCCACTCGTCGGTGGTGTCGAGCCTGGCCTCGAAATCGGCGTTGGTGATCCGACGATCGGGCAGGGCGGTTCCCCATCCGGTGACCACGGCGCCACGGTCGGTCAGGTGCGCGTTCACGCGCTCGTCCGATGGTTCATGGGCATCATCCGGTCGTTCATGAGGCGCCCGTTCATGTGGTTCGCAACCAGGCGATCGGTTGGGACGCGGTAACCCGCTCGCCATCGACGGCCAGCACGCCGACCAGGGTCCCGGAGAACGGTGAGCGCACCTCGTGCTCTCCGACCCGGCCGAGGACGGTACCGGGGGCGAGCACCAGACCCGGGGCCAGTGCGGTCGACGGGGTGAACACGCCGGCTGCGGGGCTGACCACCATGCGTTCGGTGGCGAACAGGTGCTCCCCCTCGTGGGCGACCACCGTCTCCGGGGGAGCGGCGAGGGCGGTCAGCAGCCGGTCCAGGTCGTCGGGTGTCGACACGGCGATGGTCGTGGCGCCCGGGACGGTGCGCTTCGCCATGCCGGTGAGCACGCTGCCCGGGCCCAGTTCGACGAGTGCCCTCGCGCCGGCGTCGCCGAGCGCCAGGAGGGTCTGTCGCCACCGCACCGGGCTGCACAACTGGGCGTTCATCAGTTCCGTCCACTCGGCGCCGGTGTGGGGTCGCGCATCGACATTGGCATGGACGGGGATCTCCGCCTCGCGCAGCGCGGCGCCGTCGATGGCCGTGCGCAGTCGATCGCGTGCTCCGGCCATGAAAGGGGTGTGGAAGGCGCCACTCACCGCCATCGACATGACCTTCTTGGCGCCGAGTTCCTTGGCCACGGCCGAGGCGCGGGCGACGTCGTCGGGATCACCGGCGATGACGACCTGACCGGGTGCGTTGTAGTTGGCGACCCACACCTCGCCGCCGACGCGGGCGCAGGCGACCTCCACGTCGTCGTCGTCGAGTCCCAGGACCGCGGCCATCGTGCCGGAGCGGGCGGTGGTGGCCTCCAGCATGGCAGCGCCGCGTTCAGCCACCAGTTCGAGTCCCTCCTCGAACGACAGCGCACCGGCCGCCACGAGCGCGGTGTACTCACC
>VERC01000197.1 GCA_018882825.1 Acidimicrobiia bacterium
GGTGTACGTCGCCTCCGGGAACCTCGTCGACCTCGCCCGCGGGCGGGCTGCCGATCTGCTGGAGGCGGCCACCGACGACATCGTCCTCGACACCGACACCGGTCGCTTCCACGTGGCCGGCACTCCGGCGCGCGATGTCGGATGGGCCGACATCGCCGCCACGCTGGACGACACCTCCCCGCTCGTCGGACTGTCGGATTTCGTGTCGCCGAGCGCGTCGTTCCCCTTCGGTGTGCACATCGCCGTGGTGGAGGTCGACACCGAGACGGGACGGGTCGACCTGCAGCGCTTCGTGGCCTGCGACGACGCCGGCACCATCCTCAACCCACTGCTGGCCGACGGTCAGGTCCATGGTGGACTGGCCCAAGGTGTGTCCCAGGCACTGTTCGAGGAGATGCGCTTCGACGAGGACGGCAACCCGCTCACGGCGACCCTCATCGACTACGCCGTTCCATCGGCCGCCGAGTTCCCCATGTTCGAGCGCATCCAGATGGAGACACCGACCCCGCTCAACCCGCTGGGAGCGAAGGGCATCGGGGAGTCGGGAACGGTCGGCGCCACCCCGGCGGTCCAGAACGCGGTGGTCGATGCGCTGCTCCACCTCGGTGTGACACACATCGACATGCCGTTGAGTCCCGAACGGGTGTGGCGCGCCATCAACGGCCACTGAGATGCGCATCGGTCTGTTCATCTCGGAGACGAGTCCGCGCGGCTCGTCCATCGACGATGTCGTCGAGAGAGCGCGATGGGCCGAGGACAACGGCCTCGACAGCGGTTGGGTGCCACATGTGCCGTGGAGCCTCGACGCGCTGAGTGCGCTGACCGTCGCCGGTCGGGCCACCTCGCGGATCGAACTGGGTACGGCAGTGGTGCCGACGTGGTCGCACCATCCCTACGGACTGGCCCAGCACGCGTTGTCCACGCAGGCGGCGTGCAGTGGACGACTCACGCTGGGGATCGGGCCCTCCCACCGGTCGGTGGCCGAGAACTGGTACGGCGCCGACTACGACGGGGTGATCGAGCACATGCGCGAGTACCTGGCCGTGCTGGAGGCGGCCAACGCCGCGCAGGCCGAGGCCCTGGCCACCGACGGCGGTCCGGGACGGATGGGCGGTGCCGTGGTGCACGAGGGGGATCGCTATCCGGTGCGATCGATCCTCGACGTCCCGGGCGCGACACCGGTGTCGATCGTGCTGGCCGCGCTGGCACCCCTCATGATGCGACTGGCGGGAGAACGGGCCGACGGCACCATCACGTGGATGGGTGACGAACAGACGCACCGAGACCATGTCGTGCCCCGATTGCGAGCGGCGGCCGAGGCGGTCGGTCGTCCGATGCCCCGGGTGATCGCCGGTCTCCCCGTCGCCGTGTGCGACGACCGGGCCAAGGGTGAGGAGACTGCCGAGCGTCGCTACGGGATGTACCGACAGATCCCCACCTATGCGCGCATGCTGGCCCGGGGCGAGGGCGGCTCACCGTCGGGTGTGGCGGTGATCGGCACCGAGGACGAGGTGATCGAACGATTGGCGTCGTACGCCGACGCCGGTGTGAGTGACCTCGCCGCCATGTGCTTCGCCGTCGGTGACGACGATGCCGAGCGCGCCGAGAGCGCGCGCCGCACGCGCGACGTGCTGGTCAGAGCGGCGAACAGCAGGGTCTGAGGCGGCCGACAGCGACGCGACCGCTCTCGTCACTCGGTGACGAGTCGACGACGGGCGACCTCGAAGCAGGCCAGCGCGCCGGCCGCGGCGACGTTCAACGAGGCCAGTTCGCCGAGCAGCGGGATGGCGGCGACGGCATCGCACCGCTGCCGGACCAGCCGCGAGAGTCCCTTGCCCTCGGCGCCGACCACCAGACACACCGGCTGATCGGCCACCTCGAGGTCGAACAGGGTCATGTCACCACCCATGTCCAGACCGATGACCCACACCCCGGCATCGCGCAGTTCACCGATGGCGGTGGGAAGACCGCCGACGAGACACATGGGCAGGTACTCGATCGCGCCGGCCGCGGCCTTGGTCACGGTCGGGGTGATGTGCACGGCGCGGTGCTTGGGCAGCACCACACCCGTCACCCCGGCGCATTCCGCCGTGCGCAACAACGCGCCGAGATTCCCGGGATCGGTCACGCCGTCGACGGCCAACAGGAACGGCGGCTGTCCCTGCGGACCCTTGCGGCGGGCCAGTTCGGCCAGACCGTGATCGTCGAGCTCGGCGACGCGGGCCACCACACCCTGCGGTGATTCGGTGCGAGCCACCGAGAAGAGCTTCGAGCGCGTCACCTCACGCACGGGCACCTTGAGGTCGAGGGCCAGTTCGACGATGTCGGACAGGACCTCGTTGTCCTCCTGTTCGGCGGCGACGAGGATCTCGCGCACCCGTCGACGACCCGCGAGCAACAGTTCGCGCACGGCCTGACGTCCCTCGACCTGATCACCGCCGAGGCCCCGAGCGTGCTTCTGACCGCGGGCCACCGGCCGATCACCGTCACCACGGGCTCGGCGGGTCCCCCCCGGGCGATCGGCCTTGCGCACCGAGGCGGCAGCATGACGCGCCTGGCGCGACGCCACCGCCTTCCTGGCCGCCGGTGAGAGCGGCTTGCGGCCGCCCTTCCTGGCTGCCGATCCGGCTCCACCCTTCTTCGCCCTCTTGGCCGGGCTCATCGTTCGACCACCGCCACCGCCCAGCAGGCGATCCCCTCAGCCCGACCGAGCGCACCGAGTCCCTCGGCCCTGTTGCCCTTCACGGTCACCGGCGCGCCGACGACGTCGGTCAGTCGTTGCTCCATCTCGTCCCGTCGCGGCGCCAACTTCGGTCGCTCGCACACGACGGCGAGATCGACGTTGCCCGGTTGCCATCCGGCACCGCGAACGAGCCGAGCCACTTCGGCGAGCAGTCCGAGACTGTCGGCACCGGCCCACCGGGGATCCGTGTCGGGGAAGTGCGAACCGATGTCGCCCAGTCCGGCGGCACCGAGGAGCGCATCGGCACAGGCGTGGGCCAGCACGTCGGCATCGCTGTGGCCCACGAGTCCACGCTCGCCGTCGAACACGACACCACCGAGCACGAGTCGCCGGTCGGGATCGTCGGAGAAGGCGTGCACGTCGAAGCCCTGTCCGACCCTGACCGTCATGGGGCGAGGCTACCCGAGGCCCCCCAGCAGGACGTGAGCGATGGCGAGATCATCGGGAGAGGTGATCTTGAGGTTCGTCCGTTCCCCGTCGACCACGACCACCGTGCCACCCACAGCTTCGACCAGCGCCGCGTCGTCGGTGGCATCGGCACCCGACGCATGGGCGGCGCGCAACATCGACGCCCGGAAGGCCTGTGGTGTCTGCACGGCGACGAGCGATGAACGATCGGGGGTGTCGACGACCGTTCGCCCTCGTTCGTCGTGATGCACGCGTTTGATGGTGTCGGTGACCGGTACCGCCGGGATGACCGCATCGGCTCCCGAGCGCACGGCGTCCACCACGGCACGATGGAGCTCCGCACTGGCCAATGGTCGCGCCGCGTCGTGCACGACGATCACCGCGGCATCGGCATCGATCACCGCCAGTCCGGCTCGTACCGAGTCGGCCCGCTGTTGGCCACCGGTGACGGCGATGTCGGCCGCGCCCGATGCCACCATCCCGGCACCGACGTCTTCGTCACCGGGGGCCAGCACCACCACGACATGATCGGCCGCAGCGCGGGCCACCGACAACGAACGGTCGACAACCCGCTCACCACCGAGCAGTTCGTACTGCTTGGGTCTCGCGCCGTACCGACGACCGGACCCGGCGGCGAGGACGATGGTCCACACGGGTCCGTCGACCGGCAGGAACGCGCCCGGATCGCGTTCGGAATCGTCCATGCACCGAGGTTAGGCGTCGATGCCGCGTCAGCGTAGGGCGCCGGACCGGTCTCGGTCCCCCGGTGGCTTCGGTAGAGTCGACGTCGTGACCGATCGTGAACTCATCTCGTCAATCGAGTTCTTCAAGGGTTTCGACCCGGACTCACTCGACGCCGTCATGGCGTCCACCACCACCCGGGACTTCGGGCGAGGAGGGGTCGTCTTCACCGAGAACGACGCAGCCGATGAGCTGTTCGTGGTCGTCTCCGGGCGGATCGCCATCGCCAATCGCTCCGTCGACGGACGCGAGTCGGTGGTGGCGCTCATGGAACGGGGCGACCTGTTCGGCGAGATGCCGTTGTTCGATGGCCAGGCCCGTTCGGCCGAAGCGCGTGCCCTGGAGTCGTCGGACGTCATCGCCATCCCCTACGAGCCGCTGCGGTCGATCTACACCGAACGACCGCAGCTCCTGTGGAACGTGGTGGCGATGCTGGCCCACCGCTTGCGCAACACCGACGAGCAGTTGGCCGACTCGGTGTTCCTCGACGTGACGGGTCGCACGGCCAAGCGCCTCCTGGAACTGGCGGGAACCGCCAACGAGTTCTCGCTGCCCATCACGCAGGAGGAACTGGCCGGGATGGTCGGTGCCTCTCGTGAACGCGTCAACAAGGCCATCGCCAGCTTCGTGAAGTTGGGATGGATCGAGCAGTCGGACCGGCGCTACCGGATCACCAACCGGCAGCAGCTGGAGATCCGGGCCCGCTGAGGCGACGGATCACGCCGGGAACGTCTCGCCGACCATCCGCTCGGAGAGTTCCCACAGGCGCCGGGCAGCATCGGGATCGGTGGCGTCCACCGGCGATGCACGCCGCCCGGTGGCCCCTGCATGGCACCATCCTGTTCCATGAGTACGCCCGCTGGCCCAACCTCGCATCGGCAAGCCTGGCTGGATGCCTACGAACACCGCACCTCGCCCTGGC
>VERC01000198.1 GCA_018882825.1 Acidimicrobiia bacterium
GCATCGAGGTCCTCGGACTGCTGTGAGGGCCCGGACCCGCCACATCATCGCCATCTCGGCCGCCGCGACCGTGATCGCGGTCGGGTTGCTCGTGGTGCTGGTGTGGAGTCGGTCCGGAGACGAGCAGGCGCAGGAAGAGACGGTCGAGACGACATCGACCACCACCACGACGCTCCCGGTGTGGCCGTTGACGGGCCTTCCCGACAAGGAGGCAGGGGTCCAGCCTCACCCGGCCATCGCCGTGAAGATGGACAACAGCGCCAACGCCCGGCCGCAGTCGGGTCTGAACGAGGCCGATGTCGTGTTCGAGGTGCTGGTCGAGGGCATCACTCGCTACGCCCTCGTCTTCCACTCCGACCTTCCCGATCCGGTCGGTCCGGTGCGGTCGGCGCGCTCGAGTGATCCGCAGATCGTCCATCAACTCTCGCGACCGTTGTTCGCATGGTCGGGAGCGAACGATGGGGTCACGGCCGAGATCCATGCCGCCGACCGTGCGGGCGTCCTCACCGACGCGTCCTACAACATCGCGTCGGCGTCGTACTTCCGCTCCGATCGACGGTCGGCGCCGCACAACCTCTATGTGCGGCTGCCCCAACTGCTCGCCCAGAAGGGACCGGCCGGGCAGGGTGACCCTGCACCGTTGTTCGTGTTCCGGCCCGTGCAGGGGCCGGAGGCGACGACCACGACGTCGACGGCATCGACACTTCCCGGTGTCACCTCCACGACCGCTCCCGGTTCGCCGGCCCCGGTCGCCGGGTTCACCCTGGAGATGGACGGGTCGACCTCCGACTGGGCCTGGGACGAGGGATTGCGCGGCTGGCGGCGGTTCCAGGTCGACGCGCTCCATCCCCGCCCCGAGAGCGCGACGGTCGACGAGTCGGGCCGGCAGGTGGCACCGGCCAACGTCGTGGTCATGTTCATCGACTATCGGGCCAGCCCTGCCGATCCCCGCTCGCCCATGGCCATCACCGTGGGATCGGGACCTCTGCTGGTCTTCTCCTCCGGCACGGTGCTGTCGGGCACGTGGAACCGGCCGGACGCCGAGCGTCCGGCCGTTCTGGCCGATTCGACCGGTCGCGAGATCCGTCTGACCGCCGGTCGGACGTGGGTCCAGTACCCGCGCAAGGGATCCGACGTGACGCTGCTCGACGGTGTGGCGGCCGACGCACTCCTTCTCCACAAGCGTTGAGTCCGGCCCCGATCGCCCTCCGACTTCGTCGGTGAGGGACCCTCGCCCGTAGACTGACGGCATGTCCGAACGCCCCGTTCCCCGCACCACCGGCACCGATCTCGTCAAGCGGGGTCTGGCCGACATGCTCAAGGGAGGCGTCATCATGGACGTCGTCGACCCTGAGCAGGCCCGTATCGCCGAGGACGCCGGGGCCGTGGCCGTGATGGCCCTGGAGCGTGTTCCCTCCGACATCCGTCGTGACGGCGGGGTGGCCCGCATGTCCGACCCCGAGATGATCGAGGGCATCCAGCAGGTGGTGACCATCCCGGTGATGGCCAAGGCCCGCATCGGTCATCTGGCCGAGGCCCAGATCCTTCAGGCACTGCGCGTCGACTACATCGACGAGTCCGAGGTGCTCACGCCGGCCGACGAGGCTCACCACATCGACAAGTGGGCATTCGACGTGCCGTTCGTGTGTGGCGCCACCAATCTCGGTGAGGCCCTTCGCCGCATCTCCGAGGGTGCGGCCATGATCCGGTCGAAGGGCGAAGCGGGCACGGGGAACGTCGTGGAGGCGGTGCGGCACCTGCGATCGATCATCGGTGACATCCGCAAGATCACCACCGCCGACTCGGCCGAGTTGTTCGACTGGGCCAAGCGTCTGCAGGCGCCCCTGCCGCTGGTGCAGGAAGTGGCCGAGACCGGCACCCTGCCCGTCCCCATGTTCTGTGCGGGGGGCATCGCCACTCCGGCCGACGCGTCACTGGTGATGCAACTGGGCGCCCAGGCGGTGTTCGTCGGCTCCGGCATCTTCAAGTCGTCCGATCCCTCGCTGATGGCGAAGGCCATCGTGGAAGCGACCGCCAACTACATGGACCCCGACATCCTGGTGAAGGTCAGTCGCGGTCTCGGCGACGCCATGCCCGGGCTGGAGATGGGGTCGCTCGACATGAAGCTGGCCGAACGCGGCTGGTGAGCGTGGCATCCCGAGGGTCGGAGCCCCCAGGTGAACGGTCCGTGTCTCGGTCTCCTCGCATTGCAGGGCGCCGTCGACCTGCACCGGCACGCGCTCGAACGCCTCGGAGTGCACACCGTCGAGGTCCGCACCTCTGAGCAACTGGCCTCGGTCGATGCCCTGGTGATCCCCGGAGGGGAGTCGAGCACCATGTCGAAGTTGCTCGTCCTCAACGGGTTGGTGGAGCCGCTCGCTGAACGCCTGTCCAACGGGTTGCCCGCCTTCGGGACCTGCGCCGGGATGATCGTCCTGGCCGCCGAGATCCTCGACGGTCGGGCCG
Source organism: Acidimicrobiia bacterium (assembly GCA_018882825.1). Lineage (GTDB taxonomy): Bacteria > Actinomycetota > Acidimicrobiia > Acidimicrobiales > Acidimicrobilacustridaceae > Acidimicrobilacustris. The sequence continues at coordinate 2,467 of VERC01000198.1, forward strand.
ATCAGGTGTCGTTCGGGGCCATCGACATCGCCGTGCGCCGCAATGCCTTCGGGCGACAGATCGATTCGTTCGAGACCGATCTTCCCCTGAGCGACGTGGGTGACGAACCCGTGCACGCCGTGTTCATCCGCGCACCCGTCGTCGAACGGGTGGGAGAGGGTGTCGAGGTGCTGGCGACGGTGGATGACGGTCGGCCGGTGGCCTGTCGGCAGGGGCCGGTGCTCGTCACCTCCTTCCATCCCGAACTGGGCCCCGATCTGCGGGTCCACGAACTGTTCCTGTCACAGTGCGTCGGCTGGACGACGCACGCGCGATGACGCGACGAGAGAGGTACTGATGTCCGGTCATTCCAAATGGGCGACGATCAAACACAAGAAGGGTGCCGCCGACAAGGCCCGCGGCAAGTTGTTCGCCAAACTGATCCGTCAGGTCGAGGTGGCGGCCCGCGAGGGTGGTGGTGACCCGGAGACCAACCCGACGTTGCGGACCATGTTCCAGAAGGCCCGCGACAACTCGGTGCCGCTCGACACCATCGAGCGAGCCATCAAGCGGGGCACGGGTGAGCTCGAGGGCGTGACCTACGAGCAGATCACCTACGAGGGCTACGCGCCCAATGGCGTGGCCATCCTCATCGAGGTGCTCACCGACAACCGCAATCGAACAGGTAGCGACATCCGCTCGACGCTCAAGAAGACCGGAGGATCGATCGCCGAACCCGGAGCGGTGTCGTGGCAGTTCGAACGCAAGGGCGTGGTGATCCTTCCCCGTGTGGTGGAGGAGGACGATGTGATGCTCGCCGCGCTCGATGCCGGACTCGAGGATCTCGTGGACGAGGGTGACACGTGGCGACTCACCTGTGCCCCGGGCGATCTGCCGGCGGTGCGCGATGCGCTCGACTCCGCCGGCATCGCCTCGGAATCGGCCGACACGACGATGGTGTCGTCGACCACGGTGCTGCTCGACACGCCCGAGGCGGCGAAGGCCGTGTTGCGCGTCGTCGACGCGCTCGAGGAGTACGACGACGTGCAGGACGTCTACTCGAACTTCGACATCCCCGACGAGATCCTCCAGGGACTGGGTTGAACCGGCGTCCTCGGGCGACGACCCCGGGGCTCAGGGCACGAGTGCCAGCGTGGTGGCGTCGGCCTCGGCCATGGCCCGTTCGATGATGGCTGCGGCCGGGAGGCCGGTGACGTCCTCGCCGGTGGGGACGATCACGAGTGACGCGTAGTCGAGCGCCCGGTACTGCTCCACCACTGCCACCGGATCGTCACCCATGTTGCGGATCCCGAAGGGCCAGAACTCGACGGTGATGAGCGGACGGCAACGTTCGATGGTCACGCGTGCGCCGGCGATCACCCGGTGGTCGAATCCCTGCGTGTCGACCACGATGGCATCGACCCGGGTGTCCGCCCACAGGTCGTCGACGCGGATGATCGGCACGGTGATCCCCCCGATCTCGTCCTCGTGCGGAGCGGTGCGGTGGTCGCCCGTGTTCGTCGCCGAACGATTGAGGACGATGGTGCCGGTCCGGTCACCGGCGGCCGTGTGGATCGGCATGATGTTGTCGGCGCGGCGGGTGTTCAGGCACAGGAGTCGGTGGTTCAACGTCTCGGGTTCGAGCGCGACGACCTGACCTGTCGGGCCCACCATCGACGAGAGCGCCAGAGCGGTGTATCCGACGTTGGCTCCGACGTTGATCACCGTCGACCCGACGGCGACCCGTTGCTCGAGGAACTCGCGCTCGTGCGTTTCCCAGGTTCCCGAGGCGCGCAGCGCAGGGAGGATCACCGAATCGGTCCGCAGCATCCACAGCCGCCCCACGTCGGTTCCGACCCACTCGAAGGCACTCGACCCGTCGAGGTGCCGATGCCGGGCCACGACGAGTGCACCGTCGCCGTCGTTCAGCAGGGTTCGCACCGATTCCCGTTCGTGTCGGAGTTCCCTGGCATCCGTGCGCCGGTGCGCCAGTCTCCTGAGCGACCGCAACGCCGATCGGGTCCGGGAGCGGAATCGAGTTCGGCTTCGCGCAGTGGCCATCTCCGGACCATAGGGGGGTCCGCACCGCGCCGCGGCCGACCGATCGGTCCGACCGCCTGTAGTACCTTCGGCGCTCGTGATCCGCGCGGGGGACGTGGCACCCGAGTTCTCTCTCGACGGTGTGGACGGTGATGGTGGGAATCGCCGTTCGTTCACGTTGCTCGAGTGCCGTGGCGCGCCGGTCGTGCTGGTGTTCTACCCGGCCGACAACTCTGCGGTGTGCACGGCCCAACTGCGTTCCTACACCGACGACATCGGCGCGTTCTCGGCGCTCGGTGCCCGCGTGTACGCCATCAGTCCC
>VERC01000199.1 GCA_018882825.1 Acidimicrobiia bacterium
GGGAGGCGCCGTCGAAGGCCGCGGTGCTGCACGCCGTGCGCGTGCCCGACCGGGGCGGCGACACCCTGTTCTCCGACATGCACGCGGCCTACGAGGCGCTCGACGACGAGACGAAGGAGCGCATCGAGGGACTGACCGCCGTCCACGACTTCATGCGCTCGTTCGGTTCGGTGGTGCCACCCGAGCGCCGGGAGGAGTTCCGCGAGCGCTATCCGCTGGTCGAGCATCCGGTGGTGGTGCGTCATCCGGTCACCGGTCGACGCACGCTCTATGTCAACCGCAACTTCACCTCGCACCTGGTCGGAATCGAGGGCCCCGAGGAGCGCGAGCTCTACCGGCACCTGATCGTCCAGGCCTCGATCCTCGAGCATCAGGTGCGCTTCCAGTGGCGCAACGACTCGGTGGCCATGTGGGACAACATGGCGGTGCAGCACTACGCGTCGAGTGACTACTGGCCCGAGGTCCGCATCATGGAGCGGGCCAGCATCGTGGGCACCCGCCCGGCGGCCTGAACTCAGTCGTCGCCGAACTCGGCCAGCAGTTCACGTTCGGCGTCGCCGAGACCACCGCGGGCCTCGATGAGATCGGGTCGGTCGGCCAGCGTCCGGAGCAACGAACGGGCCCGACGCCATCGCGCCACGCGCTCGTGGTCACCCGAGCGCAACACCTCAGGCACCTCCATCGACCGGAACTCGGCCGGTCGGGTCCACTGCGGGTACTCCAGCAGTCCATCGGAGAACGATTCCTCGCCGGACGAGTGGACGTTGCCCATCACCCCCGGCACCAGTCGGCCCACGGCCTCGAGCACGACCATGGCCGCCACCTCGCCGCCCCCGAGCACGTAGTCACCGATGGACAGTTCGCCGTCGCACAGGGCGGTACGCACCCGGTCGTCGACGCCCTCGTAGCGTCCACACAGCAACGAGAACCCGCCGGACACGGCCAGTTCCCGAGCCCGGGCCTGATCGAACCGTCGCCCGCCCGGACCCAGCAACAGCAACGGCCGGGGCGGATCGGTGGCCTCCACCGAGGCGAAGATCGGCTCGGGCCGCAGCACCATCCCCGCGCCCCCACCGAAGGGGGCGTCGTCGACGGTGCGGTGCGCATCGGTGGTGTGCTCGCGCAGATCGTGGACCCGCACGTCGAGCAGTCCACTCCGACGGGCCCTGCCCAACAGTGACTGGTCGGCGAATCCTGCGACCATGTCGGGGAAGATCGTGAACACGTCGATGCGCACGGTCACTCCCCCTCGACGAGGTCGAACAGACCGTCGGGGACGTCGACGACGATCCGGCCGGTGTCGTCACGTCCGGCGACGAACCGCAGGGGCACGAGCGCTCCGGTGTCGAGCACCAGCAGATCGCTGGCCGGGTTGTCCTGCACGGCCATGACCGTGCCGCGCTCGGTGCCGTCGGCCTCCACCACCGACGAGCCGATCAGTTCGTGGACCCACAGCGCGTCGGGGTCGTCGTCGAGTGGTTCGGCCAGCAGTCGCGTGCCGGCCAGCGCCTCGGCCGCCTCACGCCCCTCGACACCGTCGAAGGTGACGATCCACCGGTGCTGGTGCGGGCGCGACACGAGGATGCGCAGTCGGTCACCCGCAGGGGTGGTGAGGATGGTCCCCGGATCCACTCGGGAGGTCTCGGTGGTGGTCAGCGCCACCACGACGTCGCCTCGGACTCCGTGGGGTTTGTCGATGCGGCCGACCTCGAGCAGGGTCACCGGATCAGTCGACGAACTCGACCTCGACGTCGCCGCCGTCGCGTGACGCGGCGGCGCGCACCACGGTGCGGATCGACTGGGCGACACGACCGCGCTTGCCGATGACCCGTCCCATGTCGCCCGGACCGACGTGCACGTTCATGACCGGCTTGCGACCACGGTCGTCGACCTCGATCTGCACGGCACTCGGATCCTCGACCAGTTGCTGGACCACGTAGAGCAGCACCGACCTGGCGGTGGCGAGGTCGACCGTCGGTTCGTCGTCGGTCACGTCACTCACGACGCCGCGCCGCTGAACTGCTCCATGGCCCCGGAGATGCGCAGGAGCTTGGCCACGGCCTCGGTCGGCTGCGCACCCTTCTGCAACCAGGCCACGGCCTTGTCGTTGTCGATGGAGATCTCCGACGGTTCGGTCCGCGGGTTGTAGTGACCGATGATCTCGATGAACCGGCCGTTGCGCGGCGAACGCGAATCGGCCGCCACCACGCGGTAGGTCGGTTGCTTGGTCTTGCCCATCCGCATGAGGCGGAGTTTCACCACGACGACGACTCTCTTCTTCCAGTGCTGCGACTCGCTCGCAGCGGCGATCCGCTCCGGGGAAGCCCCGGGCGGCCTTCAATGGTGACGCCCCGGACCCGTCCCGGGCAAGTCCACCGGTCGAGCGGCCTCAGGGGCGCCCGAAAGGACCGTCGGCGGGGGGTGGGAGCGTCAGCCCCGGGATGGAGGGCGGACGGCCCCCACCCGGGGTGGCGGGTGCTCCGCCCTTGGGTGACACACGGCCCCCGGCCCGACTCCCGGTGCCGCCCCCCGGACCCTTCGTCCGGCCCTTGGCCGCCTTGCGCCGCGACTTGGCCAGACGCTTCGATCCCATGCCCCCCATGCGCTTCATCATGCGGGACATCTCCTTGAACTGCTTGACCAACTCGGCCACCCGCGACGGCTCGGTGCCGGCGCCCCGGGCGATGCGGACCCGCCGGGACTGGTCGATGAGGTCCGGATCGACCCGTTCGGCCGGCGTCATCGAGCGGATGATGGCCTCCACCCGGGCGATCTCCCGATCGTCGATCTGGGCGTCCTTCACCTCCTTGGGGATGCCCGGCATCATGCCCAGCACCCCCGAGAGGGGGCCCATCTTCTTCAGTTGCTGCATCTGGTCGAGGAAGTCCTCGAAGGTGAACTGACCCTCCAGCAGGCGAGCAGCGGCGGCCTCGGCCTGGTCGGCCTCGTACACCTGCTCGGCCTTCTCGATGAGCGTCAGCATGTCGCCCATGCCGAGGATGCGTCCGGCCAGTCGGTCGGGGTGGAACAGGTCGAAGTCGCCCAACTTCTCGCCGGTCGAGGCGAAGGCGATGGGACGACCCACCACCTCCTTGACCGACAGCGCCGCGCCGCCGCGGGCGTCACCGTCGAGCTTGGTGAGGATCACGCCGTCGAGTTCGAGGGTGGCGTGGAAGGCCTCGGCGGTGTTCACCGCATCCTGACCGGTCATGGCGTCGATCACCAGGAACGTGTAGTCCGGTGACACGGCCTCGGAGATCCGCCGCACCTCGTCCATCAACTCGACATCGATGGCCAGACGACCGGCCGTGTCGACGATCACGATGTCGCGACCGGTACGACGGGCCTCGGCGATCGAGGCCGCGGCAACCGCCACCGGATCGGTCGCCTCGGAGAACACGGGGATCTCCAGCTGGCGGCCGAGGGTGCGCAACTGCTCGACGGCGGCCGGTCGCTGCAGGTCGGCGCCCACCAACAGCGGATGGCGGCCCTGGCTCTTGAACCACTTGGCCAACTTGGCCGAGTTCGTGGTCTTGCCCGATCCCTGCAGACCGGCCATGAGCACGACGGTGGGCGGCTTCGACGAGTAGGTGATGCGGATCGTCTCGCCACCGAGAGTGCGGGTGAGTTCGTCGTTGACGATCTTGACCATCTGCTGGCCGGGATTGAGCGCCTTCGACACCTCCTCCCCCAACGCGCGTTCGCGGATGCGGGCGCAGAAGTCCTTGACCACGTTGAAATTGACGTCGGCCTCGAGCAGCGCCAACCGGATCTCGCGGAGGGCCTCGTCGACGTCGGCCTCGGTGAGCTTGCCCTTGCGGCGCAGTCGACCGAGGACGGAGTCGAAACGATCGGACAGTGATTCGAACATCAGGACTCACCCTTCCTCGATCGGCGAGCGGTGCCGCTCATGCGAACAACGCGTCCACGTACTCGTCGGCATCGAAGGGCATCAGGTCGCCGATGCCCTCGCCCACACCGACGACCTTGACGGGAATGCCCAACTGGTCGTGGATGGCGACGACGATCCCGCCCTTGGCCGAACCGTCGAGCTTGGTGAGCACCACGCCGGTGACGTCGACGGCCTCGGAGAACTGACGGGCCTGGACGAGACCGTTCTGACCGGTGGTGGCATCGATGACGAGCAGCACCTCGGTGACCGTTCCCTCGCCGCGGTCGGCCACCCGGCGCACCTTGCCCAGTTCCTCCATGAGGTTGACCTTGGTGTGCAGACGTCCGGCGGTGTCGGCCAGCACCACGTCGACGCCTCGCGCACCGGCGGCGGCCACGGCATCGTGGATGACGGCGCTGGGATCGGAGCCCTCGGCGCCGCGCACGATCTCGGCGCCCGACCGCTCGGCCCACATCCCGAGTTGTTCGGCGGCCGCGGCCCGGAACGTGTCGCCGGCGGCCAACAGCACCCGGCGCCCCTCGGCGGTCTGTTGCGCGGCCAACTTGCCGATCGTGGTGGTCTTGCCCACCCCGTTCACGCCGACGAACAACCACACCGTGGGACCGTCGCCGGTCAACCGCAGGTCGCGGTCGAATCCCGACAGGCGGGCGCGCAGTTCGCCCTTGAGCGCCTCGACCAACGCATCGCCGTCGTCGATCCCCTCGGATCGAACGCGACCGCGCAACGACTCGAGCAGTTCCTGCGTCGAGGCCACGCCCACATCGGCGAGGATCAGTGCCTCCTCGAGGCCGTCCCACGCCTCGTCGTCGAGCCGGGAGCGACCGGCCAGGGAACCCATGGCCCCCGACAGCGCAGCCCGCGCCCTGCCCAGACGATCCCGCAGTCGCGGTCG
>VERC01000200.1 GCA_018882825.1 Acidimicrobiia bacterium
CGTGAGGAGTTCGAAGTACGAGGGTACGACGCCCGAGAGCGGCTCGACGCGAGCGACGGCGGTGATCAGCGCGGCGAACTCCTCGTCACCGATGGGACATGAGTCGATCGAGAGTCGTTCGTTGACGCGCTCGAGGTGCGGACTGGAATAGGTGCCCACGCGCAATCCGGACGCGCGCAGGAGTTCGGTGATCATCCGCGACGTGGAACCCTTGCCGTTGGTGCCGGTCACGTGGATGACGGGAAAGGAATACTGCGGATCGGCGAGTACCCCGACCAGTGCCCGCATGTGATCGAGCGACAGTCCGTGGATCAGTCCGGCCCGGGCCTCGAAGTTGATGTGATCGTCGAGATAGGCCAGCGCCTCGCGCAGGTTCACGAACGACGAACGCCGGCGTCAGGACGCGGCACGACGAGGGCGAGTGGTCCTCGGCGCGTCGGAGCGTCCCACGAACGTCGGCTCGGTACGGGCGACGACGACGTCGGCATCGATGACGACGCGGGCGATGTCGGTCCGACTGGGCAACTCGTACATGACCCCGAGCAGGACCTCTTCGAGGATCGCTCGCAGACCGCGGGCACCAGTGCCCCGGCTCAGCGCCTGGTCGGCCACTGCGGCCAACGCCTCCTCGGTGAAGTCGAGCTCGACGTCCTCGAACTCGAAGAACTTCCGGTACTGCTTCACCAGCGCGTTGCGCGGCTCCACCAGGATCTGCACCAACGCCTCACGATCGAGGTTCTCGACGGCGCCGATGACCGGCAGACGACCGATGAACTCGGGGATGAGTCCGAACTTGAGCAGGTCCTCGGGCAGGACGCTCGGGTACAGCGCGCTCGGATCCGGGCGCTCGACGCGCAGTTCGGCCGAGAAACCGATCCCCTTCCGCCCGATGCGACTCTCGATGATCTTGTCGATGCCGGCGAAGGCCCCACCACAGATGAACAGGATGTTCGTGGTGTCGATCTGGATGAACTCCTGATGGGGGTGCTTGCGACCGCCCTGCGGGGGCACCGAGGCCGTCGTCCCCTCCAGGATCTTGAGCAGTGCCTGCTGCACACCTTCACCGGACACGTCGCGGGTGATCGACGGGTTCTCGGCCTTGCGGGCGATCTTGTCGATCTCGTCTATGTAGATGATTCCTGTCTCGGCCCGCTTCACGTCGTAATCGGCAGCCTGGATCAACTTGAGGAGGATGTTCTCTACGTCCTCGCCCACGTACCCGGCCTCGGTGAGTGCCGTCGCATCGGCGATGGCGAAGGGGACGTTCAACATCCTCGCCAGCGTCTGGGCCAACAGGGTCTTGCCGCACCCGGTCGGACCGAGGAGCAGGATGTTGGACTTGGCCAACTCGACGTCGTCCCGGTTGGTGGCGCCGTACTGCACCCGCTTGTAGTGGTTGTAGACGGCGACCGAGAGGATCCGCTTCGCCTGGCGCTGACCGACGATGTAGTCGTCGAGGAACTGGAAGATCTCGGCCGGTTTCGGCAGATCCTCGATCGCCAGCTCACTCGACTCGGCGAGCTCCTCCTCGATGATCTCGTTGCACAGGTCGATGCACTCGTCGCAGATGTAGACACCGGGACCGGCGATCAACTTCTTCACCTGCTTCTGCGACTTCCCGCAGAAGTTGCACTTCAGCAGTTCCCCACCATCTCCGAACTTCGCCACGTCAGTTCCCTTCGTGCCCTCGGGACCGAACCGGCGGGATCGGACGGAGGGAGCCCTACGTCTGGCAGATGGTGGATGGACCGGTCAGCGGACCGAGGTGATCGGACCGCTGGTGTCGGCGAGTTGGCGCACCGAGATCACCTCGTCGATGATCCCGTAGGCCTTCGCCTCCTCCGGAGACATTACAAAGTCCCGGTCGGTGTCCCGGTGGATCTTCTCCTGGGGCTGTCCGGTGTGATGGGACAGGACCTCCTCGAGGAGGGTCCTGATCCTGAGGATCTCCCGTGCGGCGAGTTCGATGTCGGTGGCCTGACCCTGGGCTCCGGCGTAGGGCTGGTGGATGAGCACCCGGGCGTGGGGCAGGGCCAGACGCTTCCCCGGCGAGCCGGCAGCCAGCAGGACCGCGGCCGCCGAGGCGGCCTGCCCGAAACAGATCGTCATGATGTCCGGCTTGACGAACTGCATCGTGTCGTAGATGGCCATGAGGGCCAGGACGTCGCCACCGGGGCTGTTGATGTAGATGTTGATGTCCTTGTCCGGGTTCTCGGACTCGAGATGCAGCAACTGGGCGCAGATGAGGTTGGCAACCGTGTCGTCGATCGGGGTGCCGAGGAAGATGATGTTCTCCTTCAGCAGCCGCGAGTAGAGGTCGGCGGTGATCGTCTGACCACGGCTGGTCTCGTAGATGACGGTCGGGTTGGGGATGTAGTTGGAGATGCGGAGATCTCCGAGTCCTCCGGTCACTGGTTGTCACCTTCCTCGTCGGTCCCGCTGTCGGTCGTCGCCTCGGCCCCGTCGGTCTCTCCCTCATCGACGATGGCGAGGTCGGAGAACACGATCGTCTCGCCGTTGTCGTCGGTGATGGTCACCCGCTCGGTGAGCCAGTCGAGCGCCTTTCGCTTCACCAGATCGCTGCGCAACGTGGGGATGTGGCCGCCGTCGGTGAGGCGGGAACGGACGACTTCGATGTCCTCACCCACGCGGGAGGAGACGTCGGCGAACTCCGCGTCGAGATCCGATTCGTCGACCTCGAGTCCCTCGGCCGTCGCCACGGCACGCAGTGCGAGATCGACACGGGCCGAACGTTCGGCAGTCTCGCGGAGGTCGGACACGAACTGGTCGGGATCGGTGCCCGAGAACTGGAGCCACTGGTCGAGCGTCAGACCCTGGGCCTGCAGGCGCATGGCCATGTCCTGGAGCCGCTCGTTCATCTCCGCGCCGACCAACGGCTCGGGCAGATCGTCGGTCACGAGGGCGGCGAGCGCCTCGCCGATGCGCTCGCGCACCAGGAGTTGTGACTGCGCCCGACGCACCTGGGTCATGCGGTCGACCAGATCGGCCCGCCATTCGGCGACGGTCGCGAACTCCGATGCCTTCGCCGCGAATTCGTCGTCGAGCTCGGGAAGGACCTTCTCCTTCACCTCGGTGACGCTGACTTCGAAGTGGATCGGATCCTCGTCCTCGCCATTGGGATGCGCGGCGTCGAACGAGAGGGTGTCACCCGCGGAGGCCCCGATGAGGGCCTCGTCGAGTTCGGGCACGATGCCGCCGGAGCCGACGGCGTAGGAATACGCGGCGGCCACCAGGCCCTCGAGCACCTCACCGGACTGGCTGCCCTCGATGTCGATCGTCACGAAGTCGCCGTCGGCCGCCGCACGCTCGGTCACTTCCAGTTCCGCGTACTGGTTGCGGAACCGATCGAACTGCGCGTCGATCTCCTCGTCGCCGGGCACCGGTGCAGGTATCTCCACGGCGATGTCGGCATAGCCGGCGATGGTCACGGTGGGACGGATCTCGACCACGGCGTCGAAGCGGACCACCCCGGAGACGTCGCCCGGGTCGGTGATGTCGATCTCGGGCGGGGCGATCACGTCGACCTCGTGGGTCACCACGGCCTCGGAGTAGTACCCCGGGAGCGCGTCGTTCAGCGCCTGCGCCCGACCGGCGCCGGCTCCGATGTGGGACTCGAGCACGCGGCGGGGCGCCTTGCCCGGCCGGAAGCCGGGAATCCGGATCTCTCGTGCGATCTTCTTGAAGGCCGCGTCGATCGCAGATTCGAACTCCTGCTCATCGACCTCGACCGACAACTTGACCTTGTTGCCCTCGAGGGGCTCGACGGTTGCTCTCACAGGCGGGCGAGTGTACCGGTGGCGATCGAGGGCCCCCACATCGGAGAGGCCCGCGTCGGTTCCGATCGGAGGTCGACCGCTACGCTGCGCACAACGGGGAATGGCGCAGTTTGGCAGCGCGCCTGCTTTGGGAGCAGGAGGCCGGGGGTTCAAATCCCCCTTCCCCGACACCGAGCATCAGGATCCGACGAGGAGGCCATGATGGACACCATCGAGCACGACGCTCCGACCGACACGCAGTCCGATGTGTCGACCACCGTGCGGTGGTTGGCCGCGGTGCTGTCGGCCACGGTCGGTGCCGTCCATTTCGGCTACGCGCCCCATCACCTCTCGGAGGACTGGGCCCACGGATGGTTCTTCCTGTTGCTCGGGGCCTACGAACTCGCCTTCGCCGTGCTCATCGTGACCCGGCCACGGCGATGGCTGTGGGCCAGCGCGATCGTCATCGGACTCGGCTCGGCCGCCGTGTGGGTCGTGTCCCGCACCGTCGGTCTCCCCTTCGGTCCCGAGGCACTGCGCACCGAGGACGCGTCGGCCCCCGACATCGTCTGCACGGTGATCAGCGTGGTGGTGGCACTCCTGGGCCTCGTCTCGCTTCTGGCGCCCAGTCGGCTGCAGCGACCGGTGCGTGACCGGATCTCGGTGCGGTTCACCGCCGGCGCCTTCGCCACCGTGGCCGTGCTCGCCGGAGCCCTCGTCCTCACACCCGACTACACCGAGGCCCATGCCGCATCGGGTCACTCCCACGGTGACACCGAGGTCGTGGCCGGCGACTCCCCCTGCGAGTTGGCCGGCGCGGCGGTGTCCCCGGCGCAGGTGACCACCGATGCCGAGGGACACGACCATCGCGGGCCGACGCCCCAGGTGGCGTTGACACGGGCCGAGCGCCTCGAACTCGAAGCCCAACAGGCGGAGGCCCGGACCGTCCTGGCCCGCTATCCCACCGTGGCGGCCGCCGAAGCGGCGGGGTACAAGAAGTCGACCGTGTAC
>VERC01000201.1 GCA_018882825.1 Acidimicrobiia bacterium
ACGTTCACCTGCACCGGGTCGAGCACCACGTCGCCGGCGTCGACGAGCACGATCGCCGCGTCACTGGCGGCCAACTGCGCGAGCACATCGTCACGCGCCGCCGCCACGGGCCGGCTGACGTCACCGTGTTCGGACCACCACGGGACGATCGGCGACATGTCGTGCGTACCGAACGACGCAACACTCAGCGGCGAGGGACGGCGAGCGAGCGACGCACTGTGGGGATGGAGCTCCGACTGGGCGACGAACATCCCCAGGGCCCGGCGCCGGGCCATCTCGCGGCGCACCTCGGGTGGCACGGTACCCAGGTCCTCGGCGACGATCGCCATGCCGTGCTGCTGCGAGCACGCGGCGATCTCGTCCCACGCCGCCCGGGCCGGCTGGCGGACGTAGACCCCGTCGACGGGATCGTGGCCAGCGGGGACCCACCACTGACGATGGAGTCCCATCACATGATCGATCCGCAACAGTCCGGCCACGGTGGCGTGGTGATCGAGCAAGGACCGGAACCACGCGCGACCCTCGGGTGATGCGGCGTGCACCGGATGGATCGGTGCGATGCCCCAGTCCTGACCATCGAGGTTGAAACCATCGGGTGGCGCACCGATGGAGAAGCCGTCCACGAACAATCGGCGATGCCGCCAACGATCGAACCCATCCGGATGGGCACCGACCGGCAGATCGGCGAGCAGGACCGCCCCCGACCGCCGCAGACCATCGGCCGCCGCCGCCAACTGCCGACGACACTGCATCTGCGACCACTCGAACCACCGCACGGTGTCGACATCGACGGCGTCGGCGGGAACCTCCGTGCGCCACGACGCCGGCCAACGCCGCCAGTCGAGACCGTGTCGTTCACCCGCGGCGCGGAACCGGGCGTACACGCGCAATTCGGCGTCGACATCCGACTCGATCATCGGATCGTCGACGGCCACCGGACCGAGCGCGTCCCGCAACGCGGCGCGTACGGCATCGCGATCGACGATGTCAGCACCGGATCCGACCGCCGGACCCGACGACACCCACATCGAGGGGTCGAGGTACACCTCGTCCCAGAACCGCCGGCTGACCGGCCGGTACGGGCTGTCCTCACCGGCGAACGACGCCAGCATCGGCAGGGTGGCCACCACCGAGCCACCGTGCTCCGTCACCCAGTCCCCGACGAGGGTCAGGTCGCCGTAGGTCCCGATGCCGTGGTCGGACGGTCCCCGCAGTGACCACAACGGCGCGACGAACCCCCAGGTTCGGAGAGGACGATCGGGATCGGACGAGGGCGGCTCCACACACGCGGCGATCGGCCCCTCGACATCGTCCGACGGAACCGGACCAGCGCTCGAGAGCGTGTCGATGGCCGACCGAACGGCCGCCTCGTTCGCGGACCGCGTCACACCGCCGTCATCGACGTAGTCGATGGAGATGCCCAGACGACCGGCGGCGGCCCGCTCGGCGGCGGTGAGGGCCACTCAGCCCCGATCGTTCGGGATCTTGAATCCCTTGGGCACGACCACCACTCCGTTGTCGGAGACCGTGTACAACTCCTCGTCCCGGGAACGATCCTCACCGAGCACCGCGCCCGCCGGCACGTCGACGTTCTTGTCGACGACACAACGGTGCAGGCGCGCGCCCGCTCCGATCCGGACGCCGGGGAAGATGATGGAATCGGTCACCAGGGCGCCGTCATCGACGAACACGTCCGTCCCGATGATCGATCGATCGACGTGGCCGCCCGAGACGATGGAACCCTGACAGAGCAACGAGTTCATGACCCGCGGCGAACTTCCCTCGAACCCGTTCGACAACTTGGCCGGAGGCAGTTGCGGCTGCAGCGAGTACACGGGCCACTGGGCGTTGTAGAGATCGAACAACGGCAGCGGTGCGATCAGATCCATGTTCGTGTCGAAGTAGGCATCGAGTGAGCCGACATCGCGCCAGTACCCCCGCTCGGTGACCATCTGACCGGGCACCTCGTTGGTCGAGAAGTCGTAGACCCCGGCGATGCCCCGATCGGTGACCGACGGGATCACGTCGCCCCCCATGTCCGCCGGATCGAACGCACCCGGCCTGGGGGTGACCGCATCGATGAGCACGTCGGTGTCGAACACGTAGTTCCCCATCGACGCCAGGCATCGCTCCGGGTCACCCGGCATCGCCGGCGGCGTCGAGGACTTCTCGTGGAACCGGGTGATCCGACCGTCCGGCGTCGATTCGATCACTCCGAACTGCGGGCCGTCGGCGAGCGGGACGGGAATGGCGGCCACCGTCACTCCCGCGCCCGACGCAAGATGGTGCTCGACCATCTGGCGCGGATCCATCCGGTAGATGTGGTCGGCGCCGAACACGCACACGATGTCCGGGTGCTCGTCGCTGATGAGGTTGAGGTTCTGGTAGATGGCGTCGGCCGATCCCGAGAACCAACGCGGACCGAGACGCATCTGCGCCGGGACGGGCGTCACGTAGTTGCCGAGGAGACCGGAGAACCGCCACGTCTTGGTGATGTGCACGTCGAGGCTGTGGCTCTTGTACTGGGTGAGCACGGCGATCTTGAGGTAGCCGGCGTTGGCGAAGTTCGAGAGCGCGAAGTCGATGATGCGGTAGCTGCCCCCGAACGGCACCGCGGGCTTGGCCCGATCGAGCGTGAGCGGCATGAGCCGGCGCCCCTCACCCCCGGCGAGGATCATCACGAGGACCTTCGGCTCGGCCGCCATTGCACCGATGGTACCGACGATGGCCTCACCCGTGTCCGATGAGTGACCGATCAGTGCCCGAGGATCGCCTCGTAGACATCGAGGTACCGACGAGCCGGACCGTTCCACGACCAGTCGATGGCCATGCCCCGGCGTCGGATCGCATCCCGGCGCTGTCGGTGCCGACTGGCCCGCACCGCCCGATGCACCGCATCGAGGACGGGAAGTTGCGTCGGCTCGGCGGCGACGAAGCCCGTGCCCGTCGCCTCGCGATCGGCGTCGATGACCGTGTCGTGCAGACCTCCGACGTCGGTGACCACCGGGATCGTGCCGTACCGCATCGCCTGCATCTGGGCCAGACCACAGGGCTCGAAGCGACTGGGCATGAGGAGGAGGTCGGACCCGGCGAACACGCGGTGCGACAACGCCTCGTCGTACCCGTCACGGAACGCGACCCGTCCGGGATGGGCGGCGGCGGCGTCGTGCAACCCCCGCACGAGCGATGCATCACCACTTCCGAGCACGAACAACTGCGCGCGCAACCCCTCGAGGTAGGGAGCGCAGGCCAGGGCCAGATCGACTCCCTTCTGGTCTGTCAGACGCGTGACCATGCCGATGAGCACGTCGTTCGAATCCTCCAGCCCCGCCTCGGCCCGCAGGTCGTCACGACAACGGTCCTTCCCCGACGTGTCGTCGATCCCGAACGCCTCGACCAGGGCCGGATCGGACGTCGGGTCCCAGACCTCGAGATCGATGCCGTTGACGATCCCCACCAGCGCGTCGGCGCGATCGCGCAGCAGTCCGTCGAGGCCCATTCCCCCGGCCGTCGTGCGGATCTCCTCGGCGTAGGTGGGACTGACGGCCACGATCGCATCGGCCAGACGCAACGCTCCGGCCACCGGATTGCACGCGCCGTTCCAGTCGAACGCATCGCGATGGCGAGGGAACGCGTCGAGCCATCCTCGGTCGCTGACACCCTGATAGGCGAGGTTGTGGATCGTGTACACGGTCGGTGGTGCGGGTTGCACGTGCGCCAGCGCAGTGGCCGTGTGCCAGTCGTTGAGGTGCAGGACATCGACATCCAGCGCGTCGCACAGCGAGGCCACGACCGCCGAGAACGCGAAGAAACGTCGGTCGTTGTCGGGCCAACCGTGTCCTGTCTCCGAGAGATACGGATGCGAGCGGGAGATTCCCGGAACGTCGACGAGCACGACGTCGCCGACGCCCGCGAGCCGACCCCGACGGACCCGGGCGGGCCGGGCCCACTCGGGCACTCGCACCTCGATCGACGACTCCTCGGCGAGCGCCCACCCCTCGTAGTCCGGCAGCACGACGATCACGTCGACTCCTGCGTCACGCAGCGCACCGACGAGTCCGGACGCAGCCGACGCCAGTCCCCCGACCGTCGAGACCGGCGCGAACTCGGCCGCGGCGAAGAGGACCTTCATGTTGCGAGCGTAGGACGTCGAGGTGAACCGACCGACCGCACTGGCGTCAGGTTCACAAGGCGAGGGGTTCGTCGACGAGACCGGTCTGCACCCGGTCGACCAGACCGTCGAATCGCCGGCGGATCTCGGCAGCCACGGTCGCGGCGTCACCCACCACCGCGAACTCGCGCACCACGTCGTCGCCGATGGCATCGCCCGTCGCCACCCATTCACCCCGCTTCGACAGACGGTTCAACTCGTCGCCGAGTTCGCCCCAGCCATGGTGTTCGAGCACACCGCGGTAGGCAGGCGTCGACCCGTAGAAGGCCAACTGCCGACGTAGCGCCGGAAGCCGTTCGGCGATCTCGGCCTCGTCGCGCCCCACTGCGCACATCACGGGGACCGACACCTCGATATCGGCCCGCGTCCGCCCCGAGGCGTGCAATCCAGCGTCGAGGTTGGCCAGGGTCACGTCGCGCAGGTACGCGGCGGTGGTGAACCCATGGGCGAGCAGACCGTCGGCGACCTCACCGACGGTACGCGTCATGGCCGGGCCCACGGCGGCCACGAAGACACGCGGATCGGGTACGTCGCTGGGTCCCTGATCGAACATCGGCGTCATGAGCGTGTGGCGGTAGAACTCGCCGCGGAAGGCCAGGGGCTCGCCGGTGTTCCA
>VERC01000202.1 GCA_018882825.1 Acidimicrobiia bacterium
GGCACCGGTCGCGGTCTGAGCGATCGGGCGCGCCGGGTCGTGCTCGTTCAGTTCGCCTCGGCACCCCGTTGCCACGGCCACCGACCACTCACCTCGAGTTCGAGCGTGAACGACAGGAACGACCTGATCGCCACGATCGCGGCCAGCACGCCGATCTCGGTGAACGTCGGATCGGTCGCCACCGTGCGGATGATGTCGCCGGCCACGAGGAACTCGAGGCCGAGCAGGATCGCCCGTCCGGTGTCGCCCCGCAGTCGTCGGTAGGGGACCGACCCGCGCTCGCCCCGCACGAAACCCCGGCCCCAGCGTCCGAGCGCGACCAGCAGTCCCACCACCATGAGCGCGACGCCGAGGACGTCGATCGACTCACCGATCCGTTCCACCCATGTCTGCCATTCCATGGTTCCATCGTGGTATCCGGGGCCCGCCGGTGTGGGGATGGCGGAGGTGCCGACGGCAGACTCTGGTCATGGGTGGAGCTCACAACGCCGTTGTCGATGTGACGGTGACCTGCGGGTCGGCCGAGGAGGCACGCGAGATCGCCCGCGCCGTGGTCGAGGCCGGACTGGCCGCCTGTGCCAAGTCGTGGCTGGTGGCCAGCACCTATCGCTGGAAGGGCGCGGTCGAGACCGACGACGAGCACCTGGTGGTGTTCACCACCGTGCCCGCCCGATTCGCACAACTGTGCGAGTGCATCGGTGCACTGCACTCCTATGAACTGCCGGCCATCACCATGGTGCCGGTCGGCGCGCTCGGACCCGGTGTGGCCGAGTGGATCGTGGAGTCGACCGGACCGACGTGATCGCCCCCGTCGACCGGGCGGACGATCACGAGGTGATGACGTCGTTCGCCCCGACGGCGGTGGAGACGCACATCTCGGTGCTGTTTGCAGTGGGCGACCGCATGATGAAACTGAAGAAGCCGGCGCACCTGTCGATCCTCGACTGGCGCGAACGTCCGGCCCGTGAACGCGCCTGTCATCGAGAGGTCGATCTCAATCGCCGACTGGCACCCGATGTGTACCTGGGTGTGCTCGACGTCGTGCGTGACGGTCGACCGGTCGATCACCTGGTGGAGATGCGTCGCATGCCGGTCGAGCGTCGTCTGTCGCGACTGCTGACCGAGGGCGCCAACGTGTCGGGTGCGCTCGGCGACCTCGCCTGTCTGTTGGCCCGCTTCCAAGCCGAGGCCGGACGCTCGGCACTCATCGATTCCCGGGCGACGGTCGATGCGGTGGCGGCGCGGTGGGCGGCGCTGTTCCCGGTGGTGCGGGACTTCAGCGGTCCCGTCGCCAGTGCCGACGTGCTCGACCTCGCCATCGTCGAGCGGGTCGAGGAACTCTCGACGCGCTATCTCGCCGGGCGGCGACGACTGTTCGACCGCCGGATCGCCGAGGGGCACATCGTCGACGGCCACGGCGATCTCATGGCCGAGGACATCTTCGTGCTCGACGACGGACCCCGCGTGCTCGACTGCATCGAATTCTCCGATGAGCTGCGCTCGGTCGACGTGCTCGACGACGTGTGCTGTCTGGCCATGGACATCGAACGCTTCGGTTCGGCGGAGTCGGCCGCTGCGTTCCTCCACTACTGGGCGACCGCCAGCGGCGACTGCCATCCGTCATCGCTGGCCCACCACTGGATCGCCTATCGGGCCATGGTGCGCGCCCATGTCGCCTGTCTGCGGGCCGAACAGGGTCGGACGCACGCACCCGACGACATCGCCGAGGCCCGGGGACTCGTCGATCTCGCCTGCGCGCATCTCGAACGGGGACGACTGCGGATCGTCGCCGTCGCCGGTCTGCCGGGGACCGGTAAGTCCACGGTGGCCGGAGCGGTGGCCGACGCCCTCGGGTGGCCGGTCGTGCACTCCGACCTCGTGCGCAAGGAACTGCTCGGTCTCGAACCGACCGTGGAGGCCATCGGTGCCCGTGGTGACCTCGCCTATTCGGCGGTGACCACGACCCGTACCTACGAGACGCTGCTCGAGCGGGCCGGTGCGGTCGTGTCGATGGGGGAGTCGGTGGTGCTCGACGCCACCTGGAACGATCCGGCCATGCGCGAACGCCTGGCCGCGTTGGCGGTGGTGACGGGCAGCGAGCTCGTCGTGCTCGAGTGCACCGCACCGCAGGCCGTGGCCGCCGAACGGCTGGCGTCACGACCCGAGGCCACCGGATCGGACGCCACCGCCGAAGTGGCCGATCTCATGGCGGTGTTCACCCGACACTGGGACGGCGCCACGGTGCTCGACACGACGACGTCACTGGACGCCACCGTCGCCGTGGCGCTCGACGCGGTGGCCTGAGCGCCCGCGGGCGTCGGCTCAGCCGCCGGCCTCGCGGATCCGACTGATGACCCACATCGTGTCGACGTCGGTGGCCAGCATGTGGGCACGCAGGGTGCGGATCGCCTCCACCCGGTCCTCATCGGACGAACCGATCGAGCGGTGGTGATGATCGAGGGCCGAGGGCGCGTACAGCACGGCGGCGATCGGCCGCGCGGCCCGGATGCGGTCGAAGGCCTCGATCGGATCGACCCCGTCGGCCAACAGGATCCGGTAGGCCATCGACGGGGCACGGTTCACCCCCATGTGGCAGTGCACCACCAGCCGGCCGTTCGCATCACGAACTCGGGTGGCGGCGGCGAGACCGGACTCCCACCAGGCGTCGCTCTGGGCGCCGCCCTCGTCGTGGGTGCCGAGCCACTGGTAGTCGATCTCGGGAGCATGCGTTCCCACGAACTCGATGTCGTGCCACTCCTCGCGCACGTCGAGGATGTGGGTGATCCCGGCGTCCTGCCAGGTACGCAGTTGGGTCAGGCCGGCGTCGGTGCCCAGTTCGGTGGCCAGATCGCCGCTGACGGCGAGCCACGGCTCGATGAAGCACAGGGTGCGCCAGATGTCATGGGGTTGGATGGGGTTCTCGGGTTTGGGGTCTGTCGTTGAAGTGTTCATACGGGGACAACGCATCGGCGGGCCTCGGTTGTGCTCTCACCTCTTTCTCACCTGAGCCCTCCACACTCGAGGCATGAGTGACACACCCGAGAACCCCCAGTCCGACACCCCGTCGAACCCGACGACCGAGACCCCGGCTGCAGCCGCCCCTGCTGCCTCCGAATCGACCCCGGCCGAAGCGTCGTCACGACGCGGCGTGTGGAAGTACGTCGGTGTCGGTGCCATCGGTGTGCTGCTCGGTGCACTCCTCACCGGTGCCCTCGTCTGGGGATTCGGTGACGATGGTGGCGGCGGCGGTCGCAAGGGCGATCGCATGTCCTACGGACAGCAGAAGGACGGCGGTTCGATGTCGCGTGGCGGTCGCGAGAGCGACAAGGGCGGACGCAGCGACGATCGGGGCGGACGCATGCCGGGCGGCCAGATGCCGGGCGGACAGATGCCGAACGGACAGATGCCCGGTGGCCAGATGCCGAACGGACAGACCCCGCCCTCGGTCCCGACGCCGACGGTCCCCCAGAACCAGGGCTGAGTCGGCGGCGCCGAGCGCCGTGCAGTTCTCGAGCGGCGCGGTCGGATCGCTGACGGTTCAGACCGTCGGCGGTGACGCAGTCGGAGGAAGTGCGGTCGGTGGCGCGGATGGTGCCGGTGGCAACGCCGTCGCGGCCGGCGCGGTCGGTGCGTCGATCTCGGCCAGGGCCGACTCCAGCTGCCCGATGTCGTCGGTGCAGTCGGCGATGACCTCGTCGACGGTGTCGTTGGCATGGGCCACGGCGAGATCGAGCCAGAAGTCGACGGCGTCGCGTTTGGCCGAGTCCACGGCGATTCCGGACTCCTTCTGGCGGTTCGACACCGCCAGTGCCGTCCATCCCGGGTCGTAGTGGGTCACGCCCAGCAACTTCGACCACACCCATTCGCGCGAGTACTTCTGTCCGGTGAACACGGCGCGTTGTGAGGTGACGACGAAGGTCCCCTCGTCGATCGGGGCGGGCTTCTCCTCACCGGCCTGGAACTCACCGCGTGAGGCGCCGATGCGGTAGCGCAGACTCGTTCCGGGAATGGGCATCGACACACCCTGACTGCGACCCTTCCAGCTGCCCGGTCCCTTCCGGGGTTCGACCAGCACCGTGTCGGTGACGACGCAGAACACGCGCTCACCCTTCTTCAGGGTGATGCCCACCTCGTCGGGGACGTCGCGACCGGTGACACCGGAGAACGTCCTCGCCGTCTCCAGACGCTGACGGGCGAAGTCGAGCTCGCGCACGATCTCGTCGCGACGGGCCACCAGTTCCTTCCGCCGCTTGCGCTCGCGCGCCGCGGCCTCCTGTTCGGCGCGCACCCGCTTCTTCTCGGCCCGTCGGGCCTTCCATGCTTCGAACATCCCGCCTCCGTGCTGCATCGAATCCGCGTCGCCGACGATCACGCTAGCGAGCGGGCGCGGCAGCGGGCCGCCCCCTCCGCCGGGGACGGCCCGCCCCGGCTCCCGCCGGCATAGGGTCCAACGCACTGCGGAGCGCGCGCTGTGCGCTGCGCCGCTGCGGTGGAGATCAGGCGACGGAGATCATGCGGCCGTGATCACCTCGGCGAGGAGGGCCTTGGCGGCGGAGAGTCGACGGTTGGCGTAGGCACGGCTCAGGCCGATGTGGCCGGCGGCCTCGGTCACGGTCCAGCCCTCGACGGCCACCAGCCACAGCAACTCGGCGATCCGGGGTTCGAGCAGGCGCAGCGCATCGCGCAGTTCACCGGCGGTCACGGCGCGGAACTCGAGATCGTCGTCGGTGCCGAACCGACTGCCCTCGTGATCCACCGCCTCCAGACCGCACACCTCACGGGCGC
>VERC01000203.1 GCA_018882825.1 Acidimicrobiia bacterium
GCACAAGGGGGATGGGGCGGCTCCGCTCGTGCAACGACAGT
This sequence comes from Acidimicrobiia bacterium, assembly GCA_018882825.1. Classification (GTDB taxonomy): domain Bacteria; phylum Actinomycetota; class Acidimicrobiia; order Acidimicrobiales; family Acidimicrobilacustridaceae; genus Acidimicrobilacustris. The sequence goes on from VERC01000203.1 coordinate 42, forward strand.
TCGATGGCCTTGTGGGCCACGGTCCCCCGGGCCAGGGGCGGGCTCCACTCGAACGGTCGGTCCCGTTCGGACAGGTACCGCACCTCGCAACCGTGCACGGTGGACAGATCGTGCTTGTTCACCGTCAGTGGATCGTCGGGATCGAGCTCGACGGCGAGGTCGGCGATGGCGTCGGTCAGGGACTCCCTCAGTCGCTCGCGCAGACCGGGGGGGAACGTCGGTCGCTCGTCGCGGGTCGCGCCGAGACGATCGAGGACCTCGGCCTGGGTCGGGGAGAGGGTCGCCGTGTCGTCGATGTCGGACATCGGGGCGATGCTACGGAGGCCTCGGGACACCATGCGGATGGTCGTCGATCGACCCGGGTCGCTGTCACAGGGGCCCGCGAGGCTGACGGCCGATGGAAGCCACCTCACTGCGATTCGCCACCGCCGCCCGTACCCTCGGCGACGTGGCGCGCGCCGGCGGACTGGTGGTCCCGTCGTTCCGCAGTCCACCCCGACTCGTCGGTGTCGACCGCACCCTCAAGCGCGCGCCTCGGCCCGACGGGACGGTCGATGTGGTGGTGTCGGTGCGACTCAAGGGCCGCCCGTGGGTGTCGGTGTTGGCCGACATGATCGACGGGGTGCTGGTGACCAACGGACTGACCGGCCCCACCGCCGGGGCGGCCCGCACGGCCCTGTGGGCCGCGGTCGAGCACGATGCCGGGCCCGACCGGGCCGCCGAGCGTCGACCGGCGTGGCGCCGGCCCGGCACCGCCGCCTGAACAACACTGATCGGTGGTCCGCTCAGCGGGGATCGCCCTCACCCGTCGACGGCCGCGAGCACGGGGGCGATCTCCGGCTTTCTCGTACCATCGGCCCGTGCACCTCAGGCTCGGCTGGCTCAAGGACCATGGCGACCGGAGGTCCCTGGCGGCGCGATTCCGGGCCGCCCGGTGGCGGAGGTTCAGCGCAGCTTTCCCCGAACTCGATCGCTTCGATGTGCTCGACATCGGGGGGACCGCCGACTTCTGGATCGATCGGGTGCCCCGACCGCGCACCGTCACGATCACGAATCTCGCCAGCGCCGGACCCGGTGGGGTGCTGCCCTCCAACATGCGCTTCGTCGAGTGGAGCACCTTCGACCCGCCCCCCGCGGAGGTCACGGAGCGTCCCTACGATCTCGTGCATTCGAACTCGGTGATCGAGCATGTCGGAGGTCCGATCGCTCGACGGGAGTTCGCCGAGGTGGTGAGTGCGATGGCTCCGAACATCTGGATCCAGACGCCCAACCGGTACTTCCCCATCGAGCCGCATTGGGTGTTCCCGTTCTTCCAGTTCCTGCCCCGGAGTTGGAAGATGTTCCTCGACCGCACCTGGCCACTGGCCTATGGGGGAGCGGCGTCCGGTCACGGGCCTGCGAGTCGGGTCGATTCGGTCGACCTCCTCTCCGCCAAGGATCTCCGGCGGCTGTTCCCCGATGCCGTTCTCGTCCGTGAGCGGTTCCTCGGGTCGACGAAGTCCCTGATCGCGTGGCGGCGGGTCGACCGGTAGGTGCGGGGATCTCAGCCGAGCAGCCCTGTGGGTCGCGTCCGCGGACACGCAGTTCGGGGCACTGGTCGATCCCGTCGGACTGCGTGCGCGAAGTACCGTTCGCCCGCCGGCCCGGGTGGCGGAACTGGAAGACGCAGGGGGCTTAAACCCCCCGGGCCCTCGGGCCTTGTGGGTTCGAATCCCACCCCGGGCACCCATCGATCACGAAACCCTTGCCCTTGGCGATTCGTCAGGTTAACCTGACGTTGTGAGTCGGATTCTCGAGACCAGATCGCTGCCGAAGGATCCTCTGGCCGCCCTGCGCGTGCTCACGGCTAGCGAGGCGGAGATCGACAGGATTCGGCGGGACCGAGTCCGGGCGGCTCGAGTTGCGGGGGCGTCATGGCAGCAGATCGGCGATGCGCTCGGGATCTCGCGCCAGTCGGCGTGGGAGAGCTACACGGCCGACGTCCGGACCAAGTTGTCCCACAATGTCGACGCGAACGAATCGCTCGATGAGGACGCGGCGATGGAGCTTGCGGTCGAAGAGGTTCGTTCGGTGCGTCGTCGGCGCCGTTCGGGCTGATCGTCGCGATCGCGTTGAGGGTCGTAGTCGATGCGAACGTGTTTGTCTCGGCGGCCATTCAGCGTGGGCCATCACATCGCATCGTGATGTCGTGGCTGGTCGGTGCTGCGGAGTTCGAACTCGTGATGTGTCCTGAGCTCCTCGCCGAGGTGCGTGAAGTGTTGACGACTCGGCCCCGGCTTCGGCGATGGATCACCTTGGAGGATGCGGAACAATTCGTCGATGCCATCGAAACGCTCGCTGATCTCGTGGACGACCCGGTCGAGATCGGCGTGGCGACACGCGATCGCGACGACGACTATCTGTCAGGACAGCAGCAGGAGCAGTGCGATCGTCGCCTCGATGGCGAGGCCGGCGATGTTCTCCTTCGTGCGTGAACGGTCGATCACGAATGACACAGCTCGGGCGAGGAACGCTCCGGCCCATGACGCGCCGAGCACGAGCGCGGCGTCGCGGTTCCCGATCAGGATGACGGCGAGTCCTGCTCCGATGAAGAGCCCGCCGTAGGTGGCGCGGACCTCGGACAGTCCCAGGCGCCCCGGTATGTGCAGGCCGATGACCCGACTAACGGGGCGTGGCCAGAGAAGACCGGGGATCCCGGCCGCGATCGAGATCGCCGCGCCGAGGTAGGCGGCGGTGCTCACGACGCCCCGAGTCTCACGAGCGGGATCGCCAGCGCGATGCCGAAGCACAGGTTGAACAGCGCATGCGTGGGGTGGCCCAGTGCGAGCGACATGCCGGTGTCGAGAACGAACCAGAGCCCGAGTGAGCGACCCATGAGCGGCACCACCCATGTCGCTCCGTCACGCAGCGGACCGCGCACGAGTTGCAGCATGGTGACGGTCCAGCCGGCGAGCACCGCACCGAGCACCATGTACGGCAGCTTCAGGTAGTCGCGGACGTCAGCGGTGTCGATGGCGTCGGGCGGCCCGAAACCGAGCAGCGAGAACAGTGAGCCGGCGACCGTCCCGGCGAACACCAGCAGCAGCGAGTACACGAGGACAACGATGAGTACGACCTCGAGCCAGCGGATCCACACGTTTCGCGTCATCACCCGCCGAGGTTAGGTCTGGTGTGCGCAACGCAGCTCGTCATCCACGCTGCGAGCGCCACCAGGCGACCGTTGCGGCGGCACCTTCGGCGACGCTCACTCGGCCTCATCCTGTTCGCACGGCCGAGTGCACGGGACGCAACCGAGGATTCGAATCGTTTCACTATCCGTCTTGGTGATTGGTCGGCAGTCTGGATTGATGGAACAACGATGCTCATCTCGACTCCACTAACCCGGACTTGCCGAGGTCCTCGCGGCTCTGCACTCTCGTGCGGAAGTCAATGACGAGACAGTGATCCCGCGTGTGCTGAATGCCGCAGCGGAGCGGGGCGCACAGGCCGACCAGGACATGTCCGACCTGCTGGCGGATGCCTACATCCCGATCAGCCCGATCGTCGGGCGATTGCTCCACGTGCTCGCCCTCTCCCGCCGACCCGGGCGCATCGTCGAATTCGGCACGTCGCACGGGCTGTCGACGATCTACCTCGCCGCCGCAACGAGCACGCACGATGCGCCGGTGATCACCACCGAAGCCGAGCCGTCGAAGATCGCCGCCGCCGAGAAGGCCGAGGCCGCCGTCGACCGTCACGACCTGCTCGGTCGGTGGCGGGCCGCGGGACGAGCGGCGTACCGGTGGTCAGGCACCCACGCGTCCGAGTACGCACTCATCTTCGGGTCACCGGTGCCGGGATACCGCGCCCCGCAGGACACAATCGGACCGGCATCGCGGTTCACCGGGGTGCTGCTCGGCATCCTCGTCGACGCCCACTCGGCCGGCCTCCGCCCCCCGACCACCGCTCCACTCGCACCGGCCATCCGTGCCGACGTCGAACAGTTGGGCCAGCGCATTCCGGCCGAACTCGACCCCGAGTGGCTGGCCGCCGGTCTCCGGGCGTGGACCTCGCTCATCGGACTCATCAGCCTCATCCGCTTCGGTCACCTGCACAACGTCGTGCACGACCACGACGCATGGTTCGACGACGCGCTGGAGCGACTCGGTCGGAGCGTGATCGGCGTCTGAACCGGACTACGTGTCGAGCGATGTCTGACCGGAGAGCACCGGCCAGGCCCGCCGGACGTGTGAGCGGATCCGCTCAGACCTCTCGGGGGCTCAGGTCCTCGGGCGGGTCGACCTCACCCTCAACTCGATCGACACCGCGGAGCCCTCGGTGCATCCGAGCCGTGCCCTGATCGCCTTCTTGAGCGGGAGCAGGTAGGTCGCAGATTCCTTGTCGGGGACCACCGAGGTCTCCCAAGTCGCCCCGCCCGATCGGACCTCGACGGGGATCATGCCGAAGCGAGTGATCTGCTCTGCGGCCCGTGCCTCGAGGTCGTCGGCGAGCGCAGGGGGGAGGCTCACGAAGTGCCAAGGGTTCTCTCCCGGCCACAGCCACACGGTGCCCGTGAACGTCATCCACTCCGCCGTCGATCGCACGATCGTCCGTTCGTTCAGTTGCGGTGCCACCGCAGCGGCTTGGCCCCGGTGACTCGAACGAGCAGTCCCCGTGCCTCCAGATCGAGTTGCACGGTCTTCTGCCACCATCCGACCTTCTCGCCGTTCGGCCAGAGATCGGCCGGGAGGAGGGGTGTGACC
>VERC01000204.1 GCA_018882825.1 Acidimicrobiia bacterium
GGTGAACACCATGCGAACCTGATCCAGACGGTGCGCAGCGTGGGCTACCGGTTCGGTCAGTCGCGCTGGTCACCCTGAGCAGGGGACCGGCTGTTTGACCAATCCGACCATCCCCTCCGTCCTCGCGCCCGTTCTTACCGGTCATCCGACCACAACGGCCCTCATCGACGGGAACCGCTCGATCACCTACCGGGATCTGCACCACGCGATCTCCGTCGCTTCGCGGCATCCGGCGTTCGTCGATCGTCCCGACGAGGACACTCCACCGGTGACGATCATCGCTCCGCTGGGCATCGAGTGCACGATCATGCAACTCGCATCGATGTTCGCCGGACGGATCTGCGCGCCACTAGAGGTCTGGATGCCGACCGACAGACTCGTCGACGCCATCGAACACGTCGGTGGTCCGGTCGTCTGCCTGGATCACGATGTCGCCACCGCTCTTGCCGATGTGGGGATCGAACCCGTCGAGTGCTCCGATCTCCGGCTCGAACGCCTACTCGCTGCGCCGGCCTCCGAGCTGATCCCACCCGACGGCGACGGCGACGACGCCGCCATGCTGCTCTTCACATCCGGGACCGTGGGGCTCCCGCGCGGGGTGCTCGTCACTCACACGCTGCTCCTGCAGATGATGGCTCCACAGGATGTCGGACCCGAGGACGTGATCGCCATCACCGCCCCACCCTCGTTCGTGTTCTCGACCGGACAGACCCTGGCGCCCCTCACACTCGGCGGCACGGGGGTCTTCGCCGATCTGAGCCGGCACAGCAGCGAGCAGTACCACGAGATCGTGGCCACGACCGGCGTCACGATGGTCTCGGGAACGGCGCCGTTGCTGCTCGAGATGGCGCGCTGTGCACGCGAAGGGTCCCTCGACGGGATCAGGGCGGTGCACTTCGCATCACAGGCGACCTCGGGTGACGAGGTCGCAGCCCTCCGAGACGCGTTCGCCGACGCCATCCTACAGAACTCCTATGGCAGCACCGAGACCGGGCTCCTCACGATGTGCAGATGGTCACCCGATGATCAACTGCCGGGACCCGGACCGATCGCGGCAGGTCATCCGGTCGACGGGGTCGAATTGACGGTCGTCGACGACAACGGGAGTCCGGTGCTCTCAGGCGGAATCGGGGAAGTCGTCGTCCGACTCCCTCATCCATTCCTCGGGTATCGGAACGATCCCCTCGCCACCGCAGCCAAGATCGTCACCGACAAGGACGGAAAGGAGTGGATTCGCACCGGTGATCTCGGGCGGATCGACGACGATCGCGCCCTTCACCTCGTCGGCCGGACCGATGATCCGGTCAAGATCCGAGGTCGATTCATCAACCCGGCCGACATCGACGCCATCCTCGGCGCCGACCGGCGCGTGGCACAGGTGACGACGGTCGCCGTGCCGATCGACGTCCCTCGTCACCTCGACACCTTCGTCGTGCCATCCGATCCGGAGGTCGGAACCCGAGAGTTGCGACTCCGTCTCGCGCAGTCCCTTCCTCACTTCGCCCTGCCCCGGCGCATCGTGATGATCGACGAGATCCCGACGAACGAGCGCGGCAAGATCGACCGGCGAGCCCTTGCCGCTCTGCGACCACCCGGGAATGCCCGATCGACCGGCGCGCCGACGTTGTCGCGTAGCAACGCAGAGGAGTCGATCGTCCAGATGTTCCGGGAAGTGCTCGACTCCGACGTGACCATCCATGACGACTTCTTCGAGAGCGGCGGAGATTCCCTCGCTGCCGCCGAACTCATCGCCCTGTTCGCCGACGAGTTCCACATCGAACTGACTCCGGCGCAACTCGTCGCCAACCCGACAGCGGCGAAGTTGCTCGATCACCTCGATCGGAAACGGCCGGGGGTCCCTCCGAATGGGCTCGTCCCACCGGATCTCATCTCGCTGTACGACAGCAACCATCCGACATCGTTGTACTGGGTCCTGAGCGGTGATCTCGGTTTCGGCACGGCCCGTCTGTCACGTCACACCGCTCCGCTGCGATCCTGGATGGTGCGGGAGATCGGTACCGCACCCGGCGAGCGGCCACTTCCAACCATCGCCGCGATGGGCGCACACAACGCCGACGTCATCGGTCACGCCCTCGATGGTCGAACGATCGTTCTCGGATTCTCGATCGGGTCGGTCCTGGCGCTGGAGACGGCGGTGGTGTTGGCCCGACGCGGAACCGCAGCCGATCTTCTCGTGCTCATCGATCCGCCCCTGACCGAGTTGGCCGACAGACTCCGACGACCCCCCAATCCGCTCGTCCGACCCCGGAAGGCGCTCCGATTCCAGTTGGACCGATGGTCGGATCTCCACCGACCCGGGGATGCCATCGACCCCCGCGACCGATCCCACCGTTTCGTCCGCCGCACGCTGCAGCTCTCGAAACGGCATCGACTCCCCGTGCACGACGGAGCCACCGTCATCATCCTCACCGAGGAGTACGTGGCACAGGGAGGCGCCACGATCGTGGATGAATCCGTTGGACATCACGCCGAGCGGATCGTGATCCCGGGAACCCACGAGAAGGCGTTGGCCAGACCCGAAGGGCTGGTCACCGCGCTCGGGGGACTGCTGCGCCGGCGCGGGCTCGCCTGAACAACGAGAAGAGCCGCCCCTCGGGGCGGCTCGATCACGACTCGGATGCACCGAGGGGTCAGACGGGACGGACGTCCTGTGCCTGATCGCCCTTGGGACCCGTGGTCACCTCGAACTCGACGGCCTGTCCCTCTTCGAGGGAGCGATAGCCCGAACCGGTGATCGCGCTGTAATGCACGAACACATCGGCACCACCCTCACGGGAGATGAAGCCGTAACCCTTTTCGGCGTTGAACCACTTGACGGTACCGGAGGCCACTCCGATGCCCCTTTCTGTTGAGCGGGGTCGGAACACCTTCCCTGCACCTGCTGTAGGGCCTGCACGCTAGTGGGGATCGCCGTGGCTGTCGACGAAACGGCCCAAACGGCCCTGAACAGCGGTTATCAGGCCTCGGGAGCAGGCGAATAGGCCAACGCCATGTACTCGGTGCCCTCGAAGCCGGCATCGACCTCGCCCTCGACCGTCGCCCCGAGGACACCGGCAACGACCGACATGGTCATGAGGAAACCGACGGGAATGGCGACCACGAGAACGAGCACGATGAGGACGACTCCGATCATGGACCCGACCCTAGCGGTCGCCGAGGGTCACGGCCGCGGCGCGAACGCCCACGCCTCGATCTCGACCAGAGCCAGACGCGGCAGTTCGGCGACGGCGAACGCACTGCGGGCCGGTCGGTGGGCACCGAACCCAGCGGTGTAGGCCTCGTTCATCAGTTCGAAATCGCGCATGTGTCGAAGGAACACCGTGGTCTTGACCACGTCGGCCAACGATGATCCCTCCGATGCCAGCAGTGCCCCCATGTTGACCAACGCCTGGGTGGTCTCGGCCGACACCCCACCGGTCACCATCTCACCGTCGCGCAGACCCAGCTGACCGGAGACGACGAGGAAGTCGCCGGCACGGACGATGGGTGTGTACGGACCTATCGGAGCGTTCATGTGTTCACTGTGACACAGCAACGGCGGGAACCTGGCGCTGCGTCGGCCAGTCCGTCGGCCACCCGAGCGCCGACCACGCCGCCGCCGCGGTGGCGGCGAACACGGCATCGGAACCGTTGACCGGCGGACCAGCGTCGTCATGCACGACCACCTCCACCGGGGGCATCTCCGACGCCCGCAGGATTCCGAAGGAGCGGATGGTGAGATCGTGCACGGTTCCATCGTGAGCGACGGCCACGCCTTCGCTCGTCACCCACCCCAGCCCCATGTGCACCGCTCCGATCGCGTACGAGCGCACCACGGTCTCGTCGAGCACCGCGCCACAGGACAGCTCGACGCGCACGGCACCATCGTCGGCGAAGGTGACGGTGGCCGTCGCACCCTCGTCGGAGGAGATGGTGGCGGCACGGGGGAACGGGGTGCCGTGCTCGTGGGCGAGTCGGGCGCGGAGACCGGCGACGAGCACCTGGGCCTCGGCGGCGCCGGCGGCGCGGATGGACACCGAGGTGGGCGGACCGGGAACGTCGACCTCCTCGACGACGAGTTCGGGCGCGATCCTGTTGATGGCGGCGGCGATGCCCGGTGTGCGCACGACGCGCACCACTCCGGTTCCGTCGGTGCGCAGACCAGCGGCGATCGGCGGCCGCTTCGGCCCCATGCGCACGACGTCCTCCCGGGACAGCACCACACGCACGACGCGACCGTGGTCGTCGGCCAGTCGTCGGGCGACTTCGCCCACCATCGAGGCGACCTTCCCGCCGAAGGCGCCACCGTTGGCCAGAGGCGAGGCGGGCTGACCACCCGGTTCACACCACGAGGCATCGGTCTCGAGATAGGCGGGTTCGACCCACGACGTGCGCAAGGTCAGCGCCCAGTCACCGTCGGGGAGCGCCAACGGAGGTGCGACGGCCGCGGTGCCATGTCGACCCTGCACCTTGCCCGCCGCTGCACGCGCGGCGGGCAGCGTCGGACCCAGCGCCCAGCCACCGGCGCCATCGGGCACGGCCACCAGCGCGTCACGGGGCGCGGTGTCCTCGGCGAATCCAGCCCGACCGAGGACGACGTCGGTCGACACCCGTTGTGGGGAGCGACCCTCGATCGTGGCCCGACGCGACGCGGCATCGAGATCGCGCGCCGCGTTGCGACCGATGGCCTCGTCGACGCGTCCGTCGGCCATCAGCTCCCACGCCTCGACGACGGTCTGCCATCCGGTGCACCGACACAGATGGGCGGCGAGTGC
>VERC01000205.1 GCA_018882825.1 Acidimicrobiia bacterium
GTCCAAGGGGCTCGACTCGGCGCTCGTCCAGTCGATGCTCGGACGTGTCCGTCAGGAGATCGGCGGGGTCCAGTCCCGTATCGAGGCGCTCCAGGGCGAGTTGCTGCGACTGCGTGAGCAGGAGCGGCTCCTCAACGAACTGGGCACCACCGTCGTCGACTGACCGTTCGATGACCTCCGTCGGTGTCGCCCTCGGGACCGTCGCCGACAGCGCAGGCGCCGTCGGGGCCGCCCGGGCGATGGGTGAGGGTCGTGCCGTGGGGTTCATCGTGGACGGTGAGGCGGTGACGGTCACCACCACGGCCGATGGGGTGGTCGTGACCGATGGGACCGACGGGACGACGCTCGTGGTCTCGATGGATCGGAGCGCCTTCGCCGACCTTCTGACCGAGGAGCAGTCGGTGTTCGGCCTCCTCTACGGCGGGCGGCTCGTCGTGGAACGAGGAGAGTTCGGCCACTTCGCGGCGTGGGAGCCGGCGTTGCAGGCGCTGCTCTACGGGCGACCCGTGTTCGACCACTCCTGTGAGCTGCCCGCGGAGATGGATGTCGCGCGCGTGTGGACACTCGACGACGACGACTCCGAGATGCGCGGGATGCTCGACCGGGCGGGCTTCCTGCACCTGCGTGGCGTGTTCACTCCCGAAGAGATCGCGCGGATGTCCGAGGAGTCCGAGCGTCTGCGGTCCGAAGCCATCCCGGGTGACCGCACCTCATGGTGGGCCACGCTCGATGACGGCACCGAGGTGTGCTGTCGGGTGACCTACATTGCCGATCGATCCGACACCTTCGCCGCCCTGGCCCACGACCCCAGACTGGCCCGATTGGCCGCGCTGTCGGGACTCGACCTGCGGGTGGCGCCCGACCGCAACGACGGTGTCTCGGTCGTCATCAAGAACCCGGGTGCGGTGAGCGGACTGTCCGATCTGCCGTGGCACCGGGATTGCGGACTCGGTGGCCATCCCAACATGTGCCCCGGGATCCTCGTCGGGGTGAACCTCGATCGGGCGGATGCCGAGCACGGACAGTTGTGGTTCCTGCCCGGCTCGCATCGACACGGGGGACCGGTGGGCGATCCGGTCGCTGCCGGCCATCGAGTGGTGGCGGTGGAGTGTGAACCCGGGGACGTGACCGTGCACCATCAGCATGTGCTGCACGCCGCGCCCGCGCCGACGGCGACCACCGGCCGGGGACGGCGTGCCGTCTACGTGGGTTTCGAGCGCGAGGACCTCTTCAACGCCATGGCATCCGGCCGGGCCTACAACGACGTCATCTACGCCGCCGACGGCCGCGTGCGCAACGTCGCCGAGACCTCGGCCTGACGCTCGGGCGCCGGATCAGCCCGCCTTCAGGCGCTGACCCGGTGCGATCTCGGAGAGGATCGGCGCGTCGGGCCGTGCCACCGTGACGGTCGGAGAGATGCCGGCCTTCTTCATGAGTTTCTCCACCTCGCGACGCTGCGTCTCCACGGCGATCGTCACCACCACGCCCTCGGCACCGGCTCGCGCGGTACGACCGGAGCGATGGAGGTACGCCTTGTGCTCGATCGGGGGATCGGCGTGCACGACGAGTGACACGTCGTCGACATGGATCCCGCGGGCGGCGATGTCGGTGGCGACCAGCGCGGCGGCACGTCCACTGGAGAACTCGGACAGATTGCGGGTGCGCGCGGCCTGGGACAGATTCCCGTGCATCTCGACGGCGCGGACGCCGTTGGCGTTCAGCTGCTTGGTCAACTGCTTGGCCCGGTGCTTGGTGCGGGTGAAGATGATCGTGCGACCCGGAGCGGCGGCGAGATCCACGACCACCGGCACCCGGTCGTCGCTGCGGACGTGCAGGACGTGATGGGTCATCGTCTGCACTGGTGACTGCTCGGAGTCGACGCTGTGGGTGACCGGATCGTGCAGGTAGCGCTTCACCAGCACGTCCACACCCTTGTCGAGGGTGGCCGAGAACAGCAGGTGCTGGGCATCGGAGGGCACGCGATCGAGGAGCCGCTTCACGCCGGGCAGGAAGCCGAGGTCGGCCATGTGGTCGGCCTCGTCCAGCACGGAGATCTCGACATCGTCGAGACGGCAATGGCCCTGACCGATCAGGTCCTCCAGTCGACCGGGACAGGCGATGGCGATGTCGACGCCGCGACGAAGCGCGTCGACCTGCGGGTTCTGGCCCACACCGCCGAAGATCGTCGTGGTGCGCAGGCCCATCAGTCGGGCCAGCGGTGCCACGGTGGCATCGATCTGCAGTGCCAGTTCACGCGTGGGGGCGAGGATCAACGCCCGCGGTCGCGACGGGCGACACCGGATGTCCAGCGTCGACAGTCGGGTGATGACGGCGAGACCGAAGGCGAGGGTCTTGCCCGAGCCGGTTCGTCCCCGACCGAGCACGTCCCGTCCCGTGAGGGAGTCGGGCAGTGTGGCGCTCTGGATGGGGAACGGTTCGGTGATGCCGGAGGCTGCCAGCGCGCCGCACAACTGCTCGGGCACACCGAGGGCGAGGAACGGATTGTCGGATTCGACGGGCGCCACGGCGACCGGGCGCGCCGGGGTCGGCGCAGGGATGCCCGACCGACGGGAGCGGGGGTTGGGGCGCGACTGACCGCGCGGACGATGACGGGAGGGGCGGGTGGCCGCCATGGGAACCTCTTGTTCTGTTTCGGGGGTCCGCGGGAATGACATCGAATCCCGACGAAACGTGCAGCGAGGCACGAGCGATCCGACCGCAGCCGGAGGGAACAAGGTGATCCAGCGGTGTCGATCACGTCGATCGACCCACCAACCCTAGCGGGAATCGATGGTCGACGCTCATCGGGCCCTTCGTCCCCTGCGTAGTGTGCCGCTCATGATCTCGGGTTTCGATCATCTGGCCATCACCTGTACCGACGTCGACGCCTCCATCACCTTCTACGAACGGGTGCTCGGCGCTCGGCTCCTCCATCCCGAGCATTGGCGCGCCGGCGCGATGCCGGTGGCCCTGATGAACGTCGGCGCGCAGAATCTCAGCCTCCATCGGGCGTCGTCGCCGGCCAGACCCCACGCCACGTCGCCCACGCCGGGTGCGGTCGATCTGTGCTTCCGGTGGGAGGGCACGATCGACGAGGCCGTGAACCATCTCGGGGCGCAGGACATCGAGGTGATCGAAGGTCCCGCGCCGCGTCACTCGAGTGATGGCCGACCCGCCTCGTCGGTCTACTTCCGGGACCTCGACGGGAACCTTCTCGAGTTCCTCGCCGTCGATCGCTGAGCGCTCCACGAGGGCGGTCCGCATCGACCGGCGGGCACGTATCGTCGGGGCATGTTCGATCTCAAGATCATCAACGGCACCATCGTCGACGGCACCGGGCGATCGGCCTTCGTGGGGGACGTGGCCATCGCCGACGGCCGGATCGTCGCCGTCGATGCTGCGGTCGACGGCGAGGCTCGGGAGACGATCGATGCCACCGGGCTCGTCGTCGCGCCCGGATGGGTCGACATCCACACCCACTACGACGGTCAGGCCACGTGGGACTCGTTGCTCGATCCGTCGGCCAGCCATGGTGTCACCACCGTCGTGGTCGGCAACTGTGGCGTCGGATTCGCACCGGTCGCGCCCGGTCGCGAGCAATGGTTGGTGGAGTTGATGGAAGGGGTGGAGGACATACCGGGTACCGCACTGCACGAGGGCATCGAATGGTCGTGGGAGACCTTCCCCGAGTACCTCGACGCGCTGGCGGCGCGCTGCTACGCCATGGACGTCGCCGCCTTCGTCCCCCACGCACCGTTGCGCGTCTACGTGATGGGCGACCGGGGCGCGCTCGACGTCGAACCGACGACCGATGAGATCGAGCAGATGGCGGCACATGTGCGCGCCTCGATCGCCGCCGGCGCGATCGGCGTGTCGACGTCGCGCTCGCTCAACCACCGAACGCTGGACGGTGAACTCGTGCCCGGCACCTTCGCCGAGTCCGACGAACTCGTCGGACTGGCCCGGGCCATGATGGAGGCCGGCGGCGGACTGTTCGAGGCGGTGCCCTCGGGAGAGACCGGCGTCGATCGTGACCTCGTCATCGGTGAGATCGAACTGCTCGGCGAGGTGTCGCGGCGCACCGGTGCGCCGGTGAGTTTCCTCATGATCCAGGCGTCGGGGGCCCCTGAGCTGTGGCGAGAGCAATTGGCCGCCGTGCACGCCCAGAACGCCGCCGGCGCCCGACTCGTGCCCCAGGTGGCGGGTCGGCCGGGCGGAATGTTGATCGGTGTGGCCACCTATCACGGACTCATGCGCCGGCCGACGTTCCGTCGCCTCGAGTCGACGCTCTCCTACGACGAGCTGCTCGTCGAACTGCGCAGGCCCGAGGTGAGGGCGGCGATCCTGGCCGAGGACGATCTCCCGGCCGATCCCGGACGTCAGTACGAGTCGATCGCGGAGAGCACCGGGTTCATGTTCGAGATGCTCTTCGTGCTCGGCGATCCCCCCGACTACGAACCGACCCGGGACCGGTCGATCGCCGGGATCGCCGAGGCGACCGGGCGCGATCCGTGGGAGGTGCTGTACGACGCCATCGCCGGTGGTGATCTCCTGCTCGGCGCGTTCACCAACTACGCGTCACGGTCGCAGGACCATCTCCATGAGATGCTCTCCGATCCCGAGACGGTCCTGGGACTGTCCGACGGCGGGGCCCACGTGCGCTTCATCTGCGATGCATCGCTGCCGACCTACCTGCTCACGCACTGGGCCCGGGATCGTCACCGCGGTGAACGACTGCCCATCGAGGCGGTGGTGCAC
>VERC01000008.1 GCA_018882825.1 Acidimicrobiia bacterium
GGGTCGGCCGACGATCTCGACGAGTGGCACCCCGGCCCGGTTGTAATCCACGAGCGAGTAGTCGGCGCCGTGGATGCGACCGCTGCCACCGGCGTGGGTGTTCTTGCCGGTGTCCTCCTCGATGTGGGCACGTTCGATGCCGACTCGCGTGCCGTCGGGGAGATCGAGCCAGCCGTCGACGTTGATCGGTCGGTCGTACTGGCTGACCTGATAGTCCTTCGGCATGTCCGGGTAGAAGTAGTTCTTGCGGGCGAACACCGACGGCTCGACGGTGCAGTGCAACGCCCGCCCGAGACGCATGGCCAACTCGACGACGTTCTCGTTGAGCACCGGCAACGAACCGGGAAGACCGAGACACACCGGACACACATTGGTGTTGGGCTCGTCGCCGAACATGTTGGGACAGCCACAGAACAACTTGGTGGCGGTGGCCAGCTCGCAGTGCACCTCGAGTCCGACCACGATCTCCCAGTCGTCGCCGGTCGTCTCGCTGATGACGACGAAGCGCTCTCCCTCGATCGGTTCGTGCGTGAGACTCATGACCACACCTCGTCGAGCGGGGGCGCGGCGCGCTCGAGCACCGCAGCGGCACGGAACATCACCGATTCGGCCAGCGCCGGGGCCAGCACCTGCACACCCACCGGCATCCCGTCGGCCCCACCGCCGAACGGCACGCTCATCGCCGGATGACCGGCGAGGTTCGACGGGATGGTGCAGATGTCGTTGAGGTACATGGACATCGGATCATCGGTCTTCTCGCCGAAGCGGAACGCCGTGGTCGGCGAGGTCGGGGTGAGGAGCAGGTCGACCTGGCCGTAGGCGCGGTCGAAGTCGCGCATGATGAGCGTACGGACCTTGAGGGCCTTGCCGTAGTAGGCGTCGTAGTAACCCGCCGACAACGCGTAGGTACCGAGCATGATGCGTCGCTTCACCTCCGGTCCGAATCCGGCGGTGCGGGTGGCGGCGTTCATCTCGGCTGTGGTGGCGGCGTCGACGCGCAATCCGTAGCGGACACCGTCGTAGCGGGCGAGGTTGCTGGACGCTTCGGCGGGAGCGATGAGGTAGTAGGCCGACAGGCCGTAGGCGGCGGCCGGGATCGACACCTCCTCGACCGAGGCCCCGGCGGCGCGCAACGCATCGGCCGCCTGTTCCACCCGGGCGGCGACATCGGGGGCGATGCCCTCCCCCATCAGCTCGGTGACCAGACCGACGCGCAGTCCCTCGACACCGTGGTCGAGCGCGCCGAGCAGATCGGGCACCGGACCGTCGATCGAGGTCGAGTCGCGCCCGTCGTGGCCGGCGGTGACGCCGAACAACAACGCGGCATCGGCCACGGTCGTGGCGAACGGTCCGATCTGGTCGAGCGACGAGGCGAAGGCCACCAGCCCGTAGCGACTCACCATGCCGTAGGTGGGCTTCACCCCGACGACTCCGCACAATGCGGCGGGCTGTCGGATCGATCCACCGGTGTCCGAACCCAACGACAGGGGCGCGTGACCGGCGGCCACCGCCGCGGCCGAACCTCCCGAAGAACCACCGGGCACCCGGGTGAGATCACGAGGGTTGCGCGTCGGACCGAATGCCGAGTTCTCCGTCGACGAGCCCATGGCGAACTCGTCGAGATTGGTCTTGCCGATGGCCACCGCGCCGGCGGCGGCGACGCGCTCGACCACGGTGGCGTCATAGGGCGGGCGCCAGCCCTCGAGGATGCGACTCGAGCACGTGGTGGGGATGCCGCGGGTGCACAGGTTGTCCTTCAGCGCGATGGGCACGCCGGCGAGGGGCCCGGGATCACGTCCGGCGGCGACGGCAGCGTCGACGGCCGCCGCGGCGGCGCGGGCCTCGTCGGCCAGCACCAGGTTGAATGCGCCGATCTCACCGTCGGTGGCGGCGATGCGATCGAGATGGTGCTCCACGACCTCGGACGCGGACACCGAACCGGCGCGCACCGCAGCCGCGATGTCGAGGGCAGTGGTGGGGAGATCGCTCACGTCAGGGTTCCTCACCGAGGATCGCCGGCACGCGGAAGCGACCGTCCTCGACCGCCGGGGCCTGAGCCAGCACCTCGTCGCGGTCGGCGCCGGGAACCACGACATCGGGGCGGAAGACGTTCATCAGGGGCAGCGGATGGGCGGTGGGCGGGACGTCGTCGAGATCGAGGGCGGCGATGTCGGCGGCATGGTCGAGGATGGCCCCGAGTTGGCCGGTGCACAGGTCGAGTTCGGCATCGGTCAGGTGGAGGCGGGCGAGGTCGGCGACCTTGGCCACGTCCTGCCGGGTGAGTGGTTCGGGCATGGCCGCTCATCGTAGGCCCCGCCCCGTACGCTCCCTGCGGCCCGTTCGACGTCGGGCCACCGCCCGAGGAGCATCGATGCCGCACACCTTCCTGAGTCCCGAGTGGATGGACGCCGCCCGCCAGTTGCGCGATTCGCTGCCGAAACCGACCACTGCGCCCCCGGTGGCGGTGCGCATGAACCTGGTGGTGACCGAGACGCCGTTCGCCGAGGACGTGCACGGCCACATCGACACCTCCGAGGGCGAGGTCGTCATCGAGGCCGGTCACCTGACCGACCCCGATCTCACCGTCACCGTCGACTGGGCCACCGCCCGCTCGGTGTTCATCGATCAGGATCCAGCGGCGGCCATGCAGGCCTTCATGTCCGGTCGCATCGCCGTGGACGGTGACATCGCCAAGATGTTGGCCATGCAGTCGACGGCGGCGACCCCCACCGACGAAGCGCAGGCCGTGGCCGACGCGCTGCGCGAGATCACCGCCGACTGACGGTCACACCGTCGACCGAGAGGCGACCGTCAAGCCATCGCCGGATCGACGCTCAGCGGTTCGACCGAGGCCGTCGTGCGCGAGCGTCGGACGAACAGGGCCACGACGAACGCCACTGCGGCAGCCACCGCCCCCCAGCGGTAGGCGATGGCATAGGACGTGGCGCCGGGCGACGACTCGTTCGCGCTCTGGATGGTGAGGAGCAGTTGCATGCCCGTCACCACACCGATCTGGGCCATGGTCTGAGACGCAGCCCCCGCCACGCCGAGATCCTCGCGCTCGACCGAATTGGCCAGCGCGGCGATCATCGCCGGCGCGCATGCCCCCATACCGATGCCCGAGAGGACGAGGGCCACGTACAACAGCGACTCGGATGTCGATGCCGTGACCAACGACAACGAGAGCATCGAGGCGATCAGCATCGACGAGCCGAAACTTCCCACCACCCGCTCACCGAAGCGCAGCACGAACCACCCGGCGAGCGGTCCGACGATGGAGAACGCAGTGGGACGGGCGATCGACACCAATCCGGCCTTGGTCGTGCTGTAACCGAGCACCGAGGTCATGAGCAGCGGCGTGAGGATGAACCCGCCCATGTAGGCGAAGTTGGCGAAGAACTGGTTGGCCATCGGGAACGTGAAGTTGCGACGACGGAAGTACCCCATCGGCAACAGCGGATGGGGTACGCGGGTCTCGACCATCACGAAGCAGACCAGGAGCAGTACACCCCCCACGAAGCCACCCTGCACGAGCGGATTGGTCCATCCCGCTTCCGGACCGCGGTTGAGGGCCAACAGCAACGACCCGACACCGAAGGCGAGGAGGGCCGAGCCGGCGAAGTCGAAGCGTTGGCGTTCACCGGGCGCGGTGTGGGGCAGCACGAGGAACCCGATGATGACGGCGGCGAAGGCGATCGGGGTCTGGAGGATGAAGATCCACCTCCACCCGAACGCTTCGACCAACGGGCCGCCGATCACCACTCCGATGACCGGTGATCCGGCGCCGACCAGCGACCAGTACCCGAGGGCCTGGGCCCTCTTGGCCGGAGTGAACGAGCGGTTGATCATGGCCAGGGCGGCCGGCCCCACCGCGGCGCCGAGCACGGCGCCGGCGATACGGGCACCGATGAGCGTGCCGCCGCTCCAGGCGAAGATCGTGGCCGCCGACATCACCGCCACGCCCGAGATGCTCGACAGGTAGACGCGACGCGCCCCATGGCGGTCGGCCAACTTGCCGCCGATCGGTCCGAGCACGGCCATGGCCAGACTGGGACCCGTGATGGCCCACGTGAGGACGCTCTTGGTGGTGCCCAGGGTGACGGCGATGTCACCGAGCGACACCGTGAGGACGGTGAGCGAGAAGCCCGAGGCGAACATCCCGAGGAGGGTCGCGGCGAGCACGATCCACGCCTGACGGGGGCTGCGTTCCAGTCTTCCGGCGACCCGACGCCGCAGCATGAGACTCCACGGCACGGGCGCGATCTCGTCGACTCCCGGCGCCTCGAGACCGATCTCGAGTTCGTCGAGTTCGGGACCGGGCGACGACGTGTCGCCGCGCACCTCAGCCACAGGCGATGGTGACGGTCGAGCCGACGCGCACCTGCGATCCGGCGGCCGGGTTCACCGAGCGCACAGTCGCACCGAACGGGTTGATGTTGACGACGAGTCCGAGACCCTGGAGGGTCGAGGCCCCGGCGCTGCAGGGCTGGCCGACGACGGATGCGGGGATGGTGACCGGCCGCTTGCCCTTCGACACGGTCACGTCCACCGTCGAGCCCTTGGCCACGGACTGACCGGCGGCCGGCGTGACCACCATCACGACCGATTCGGGCACGGTCTCGGACCAGTCGTCGATGCGCTTGACCTTGAGCCCCAGCGATTCGAGTTGGGTGGTGACCTCGGTGATCGGCCTACCCACCAGACCTTCGGGGATCGTGCGCGGCCGGGCACCGGCGCTGACCACGAGGGGAACGGCCGAACCCTTCGGCGCCGTGGCATCGACACCCGGCCCGAGCGAGACCACGATGCCCTTGGCCACGTTCTCGTCGAAGGTGTCGGTGAGCTCGCCGAGTCGCAGCGAGGCGCGGGCCAACGACGCCGTGGCCTGTTCGACGGTCATCCCGACGAGATCGGTGGGCACGGCGACGGGCGGCGGACCGGAGGACACGAGAAGGGTGACCGTCGAGCCCTCCGACAACGTGGTGCCCGACGGCGGATCCTGCCCGATGACCACGTCGACGGGAACGGTCTCGGACACCTGTGACTCCGTGGCCACGCGCAAACCCTTCGACTCGAGCGCGGCCCGGGCCTCGTCGATCGGAAGGTCGATGTACGAACCGATCGTGTGCGTCGGGGTGCGCAGGAGGGCGAAGGCGCCGGCGCCCCCGATCACGGCGAGCGCAGCCAGGGCGACGAGGAGCAACCGCCGTCGCCGGCGCGGACGCCGAACGGAGGTCGCAGCACCCGCGACCGTCGTCGCCACCGACGGTCCGTCGATCCCGCGGTCGACGGTGCGTGTCGCCGGTTGGACGACGATCGGAGCGGATCCCGTCGGAACCGAGGTGACGGTGGGGTCGACGAACGTGGGCCCACCTGCAGGGGCGACGGGGACGTAGACCGTCGTCGGTTCACGCGGATCGAGATCGTCGGGCCGCATCGCGGTGGTGCCGGCCAGTGGAAGTCGCGTGACCGGTCCGAGGTCACCGGCGGCCATGAGCATGGTGGCGAAAGCCGCGGCGTCGGGACGGTCGGCGGGATCGGGGGCGCCGGCGGCGCGCAGGGCCGGCACCAGTGCGTCCAACGCCTCGGGCACGGGAACCGGGCGGCCGATGCGGGCCATGAGTGTTCCCAGGGTGGTGTCGGCCGTGAACGGCACGGCCCCGGTGACCGACTCGATGAGGACGAGACCGAGCGAGTACACGTCACTGCCGCCGTCGAGGGTCGCGCCCTGGGCCTGTTCGGGTGAGGCGTACTTCGCCGTGCCCAGCACGGCACCGGCCGGTTCGGTCCACGCCGCCTCCGCCAGTGCCCGGGCCAGCCCGAAATCGGCGATGCGCACCATTCCTTCGTCGTCGAACAGGAGATTGGCCGGCTTGATGTCACGGTGCACGAATCCGCGTCGGTGCGCATGGTCGAGGGCGCGCGCGGCATCGACGCCGACCTGACGGGCCTGCGCGGGATCGAGACGCGAACCGCAGTCGAGCAGGGCGCGCAATGAACCACCGTCGAGCAGTTCGGTCACCAGGTAGGGGACGTCGCCCTGACCCCAGTCGTGCACCGCCATGATGTGCGGATGGTTGAGGGCTGCGGCGGCGCGCGCCTCGGCCTCGAAGCGGCGCAGGAACGCGGCATCGTCGGCCAATGCATCGTGCAGGACCTTCACGGCGACGCGTCGACGGAGCACGACGTCATCAGCCAGGTACACGGTGGCGGACGCCCCGGCGCCGATGGGGGCCAGCAACCGGTAACGCCCGCCCAGGACCTGACCGACCCGGTCGGCACCGCGGGCGTTGGACACCCCGGAAGGCTAACGCCGCGCCCCTCGACGACGGTTCACCCCGTCGACGTCGCGCCTGTCGCACGAGCACGGTCGTCGGGCAGACTCGTCGCATGACCGCACCCGATGTCGCCCCCCGCCGACGGTTCGCCCTTCGCCATCTGGCGTGGATCGGGCTCGCCCTCGTCGCCATCGTGTGCATCGTCATCGTCGCCCGAATGGGCACGTCGGAGACCGGTGGCTTCGACGGCGGTCGCGTCGAGCGACTCATCCCCCTGCCCGGCTCGAAGATCCTGCAGCAGGACATCGTCGGGATCGACATGGCTCCCGGCTACGAGTCGTCACTCTCCATCAACGGCGTGCCGATCCCTCTCGATCAGTCCAACGTGATCGGGCCGATCAATCAGGTCACGTTCAAGCCCGGTCCGGGCAAGGTGTTCGAGCAACTTCCCGCGGGCCAGAACTGTGCGGTGGCCACCTACTGGCAGTCGTCGGTGGGGCCGTCGGTGACCTCGACGCGATCGTGGTGCTTCACCGTCGTCTGATGGCACACGCTCATCCGGCGGAGAGCAGTCGGTCGAGTTCGGCGAACGCGGCGGTGTGGTCGTCCTCGACGAGGATGGCGTGCATCCCGAGGGCGCGGGCCGCAGCGATGTTGCCCGGCGCGTCGTCGAGGAACACGGAGCGCTCGGGGGCCACCCCCAACTGATCGAGAGCCATGCGGTAGATCCGGGGATCGGGCTTGCGCATGCCCACCGCCGACGAGTCGACGATGACCTCGAACAGATCCTCGACCGGGATCATCGCCCGCCACCCGTCGGAGAACTCGGCGATGTTGTTGGTGATCAGTGCCGTGCGGTAGCCGCGCGCCCGCAGGTCGAGACCGATGGCCACCACGTCCTCACGCGTCCCGCCGGCGCCGCCCATGGCGCCGAACATCTCGCGAAGATCCACGTCGAGTCCCATCTCGGCCCCGACGACCTTGATCTGCTCGGCGGCGGCCTCGAGGGCGATCTCGCCGCGTTCGAGGCGATGCCACGGGTGGTCGGTGTCCTCGTCGTAGGGGCCGAACACGGCGCGCAGACCGGTCTGCGGATCGATGCCCCGGGCCACGTGCCAGTCGTGGAGTCCGGTGAAGGGCGACCCGGTGAACACCCCACCGAAGTCGAACACCACTGCTTCGATCGTCACTTCTCCCCCTCCGTCGTGATCACGACTGCGTGGGCACCGTACCGGTCTCCAACAGGGCCACGAAACCGGCCTCGTCGAGGACGGGGATGCCGAGTTCCTCGGCCTTGGTGAGTTTCGACGCGCCGGGGCCGACGCCGACCACGACCGCGGTGGTCTTCTTCGACACACTGCCCGGCGACTTCCCGCCCCGCCCCTTGATGGCCGCCTCGGCCGACTCACGGGTGAATCCCTCGAGGGTCCCGGTGACGACGACGATCATCCCTTCGAGCACCTGAGGCAAGGCGGAGGTCTCGGGCCCGTTGAAGTTCACACCGACGTCGCGCAGCTTGGCCACGACCTTCCGGTTGCCCGGATCGGCGAACCACTGGTGGACCGACCCGGCGATGACGGGACCGACACCCTCGACGGCGGCCAGTTCCTCCTCCGTCGCCGCCTCGATGTGATCGAGGTGACCGAAGTGCGAGGCCAGCGCGGTGGCGCCGGCACCGGCAAGATGCCGGATGTTGAGCCCGACCAACAGGTTGGCCAACGGGCGATCCTTCGAGGACTCGATCTCGGCCAACAACTTGGCCACCGACTTCGCCGCGAACTTCGGCAGTTCGGCGAGACGCCCCGGGTCGAGCGAGTAGAGATCGGCGACATCGACGACCAGTCCGAGTTCGCACAGCTGCTGCACCCGTTGTTCGCCCAGACCCTCGATGTCCATCGCGCCCCGCGAGGCGAAGTGTTCGATGGCGCCGGCGACGCGGGCAGGACACGAACCATTGGGACAGCGAGCGTCGGCCTCGCCCTCGGGTCGGACCAACGACGCGCCGCACACCGGACAGTTCGTCGGGAACTTCCAACGACGCCGGCCCTTGGGGCGATCGGAGAGCACCGGACCGACGACCTCGGGGATGACGTCGCCCGCCTTGCGCACGATGACCGTGTCACCGGGGCGCACGTCCTTGGCCACCACCTGGTCCTCGTTGTGGAGCGTGGCGAACTCGACCGTCGAACCACCGACGAACACCGGCTCGAGTCGCGCGTACGGAGTGGCCCGGCCGGTGCGACCGATCGACACCTCGATGCCGAGGAGTCGCGTGGTGCGTTCCTCGGGCGGGAACTTGTAGGCGATGGCCCAGCGCGGCGCCCGGGTGGTGGCGCCGAGTTCACGCTGCAGTGCGAGGTCGTCCACCTTGAGCACGACGCCGTCGATCTCGTAGTCGAGGTCGTGCCGGCGGGCCTGCCAGTCGGCACAGTGGGCGACGGCTGCATCGAGACCGCCGAGCACCTTCGTCTCCGGGTTCACCGGGAAGCCCATCGACGCCAGGAACTCGAAGGTCTCGTGGTGCCGCACGAGTGTCGGGCCGTCGACCATCTCACCGAGTTGATAACTCCAGAACGCCAGTCGACGGGTGGCGGTGATCGACGAATCCTTCTGGCGCAGCGAACCGGCCGCCGTGTTCCGCGGGTTCACGTAGGTGCGCTCCCCGGCTTCGACCTGGGCGCGGTTCAACTCCTCGAAGGCGGCGATGGGAAGGTAGACCTCACCGCGAACCTCCAGGACCGGGGGCGCGCCGACGGGCAGTCGGTGCGGGACCGAGTCGATGGTGCGCACGTTGGCGGTCACGTCCTCGCCCACCAGACCGTCACCCCGGGTGGCCGCCTGCACGAGCACGCCGTTCTCGTAGCGGATCGAGACGGCGAGACCGTCGATCTTCAGTTCAGCGACGAGTCCGACCTCGCGGTCGGCCCCGAGTTCGTCGATCCGACGACGCGTGCGCTCCACCCACGCCCCCACCTCGTCGGCGGTGAAGGCATTGTCGAGCGACATCATCGGGACGCGGTGCTCGACCGGGGCGAAGGTGGCGCTGGCCCGCCCACCGGGCCGTTGGGTGGGTGAATCGGGGGTGATGAGGTCAGGGTGCTCGGTCTCGAGGACCACGAGTTCGCGCAGCAACGCGTCGTACTCGGCGTCAGGGATCTCCGGCGCGTCGACCCCGTAGTAGAGCTCGTCGTGATGACGGATCGTGGCGCGCAACTCCTCGATGCGTCCGACCGGATCGAGCGCGCCGTCTCTCGTCACGGGCGCACCCTAGCGAGCGGCCACCGCCGATCCCGATGAACGCTCGTGCGACCGGGAGAGCGACGGTGGGTGCGTCGACTCAGGCGCCGACGGTCATGCGCACTCCGTCGACCTGGTCGAGCACACGACCGGCCAGACGACTGGCATGTTCCATCACCTGCTCGGCCTGCGGGATGCCGTGTTGGGCCAATCCGCACACCGGAGTGATGAGGGCGTTGGCGCGCAGGGCGATCGGGTCGCACGATTCGGCGGCGAGGTCGTCCCACACTCGATTGAGTCGACGCCAAAGACGATCGACGCCGTCGCCGATCGGCCCGCCCGTCGGCACCGCGCCCCATGCGATCCATCCACCGCGCTCGAGCCAGTCACCGACGAGTCCGGCATGGCGCACGATGCGTTCGTCGACGGGAACCGAGAGGATGTCCGGTCCGGCGCCGAGGAGGAGGCGATAGTCCACCGCCGTGCAGCAGTGCAGTCCGGTGATGGCCATCGTCTCCACCGAGGCCAGGGACGCGGAGACGAGGTCGACACCCTCGGTGGGACCGATGGGGAATCCGTCCTCGGTCAGCGAACCCATTGCCGGTTCATCGAGGAAGACCACCACCTGGGCCTGCGGAACCCTGCGCAACACGTGTTCGACGAGGAGGCGCGCGCGGCGGCGCGTGGCCGCGCCCGCCAGTCGGAAGGCGACATCGACGTCGACACCGTTGGCCCACAGCGCCACTCCCAGGGTGACCGGTCCGGTGAGCGACACCTTCACCGGACCGTCGCGATCGGCCACGGCGGTGAGGAAGGCGCGAAGTCCGACCCACGCGTCGCCGGCGAAGCCCTCGTCGTCGAACGGCGCATCGGGATCGAGGGCACCGACGTCGATGTCGAGCGATCCGTCCTCACCGACGGCGATGCCGTGCAACCCACTGGCGCCCTGGGCGATCATCCCTTCGCGTCGCGACCGGGCTGGCAGCGCGGGTGCGCACGGCAGTCGCGGACCGTGCCGCAGCACGAACTCGACCGCATCCCCCGGATCACAATGCGGCAGGTGTCCGATGCCGCAGGCGAGTCCACTCGGGAGGAGGGGTCCGGGGCGGTCCATGGCGCGAACCGTACCCCCTCGAAATGTGGCCTCTGTCACAGGTGTCGTCGTTGGAACGATCGGCCCGGATCTGTGAACCTCGGGCCCGATGACCTCCGACTCCGCACCTCCACCGTCCGACAGTGGGCGGGCGCGCCGGGTCGCCCGGTGGGCACCGGTCGTGGTGTGGCTCTCGTTGCCGCTGACCGCCGGTTCCACGTTCGGTGACGCGTTGGCCGACCGGTCGACGCCGGTGGCGATCGTGGCCGCCATCGGACTGTGGGCCGGATGGGCGGGTGGACTGGTGGCCGCGCTGGTGCCCAGCACCGCGTCACTGACCGCCGTGCGCATCGTGTTCCCCGCGGCACTCGTGGCCGCGGTGTGGGCTGCGATCCTTTCCGACGACCCGACCGGCACGG
Organism: Acidimicrobiia bacterium; assembly: GCA_018882825.1. Classification (GTDB taxonomy): domain Bacteria; phylum Actinomycetota; class Acidimicrobiia; order Acidimicrobiales; family Acidimicrobilacustridaceae; genus Acidimicrobilacustris. The sequence goes on from VERC01000008.1 coordinate 11,028, forward strand.
CTGCCTCGATGGCGCTGGCCCTCACCTCGTCGGCCGCGGTGCTGTCGCTGTGGGCGATGGTGGGCGACGTGTACGTCAACGGCTCGTCCTACGGCGACGAGCGTCGTTTTCCCCTGCGCCCGCCCGGTCCGGTGGTGCTGGGACCGCTCGAGGTGCTGTGGGCCGCGATGGTCGCCTCCACCTTCGCCGGACCATTGCTGTTGGCGGCACGCCAGTGGGTTCCGGGCGTCGCGCTCACCGTCATCGCCGTGGCCATCGACATGATCGGCGTGCGCGCCCTGCACCAGTTGTCGCGGCGGTGGCTCGTGTTCGTGCCGGCCGGGGTGGTGCTCGTCGATCGCAGCATGTTGCTGGAGGCGATGCTCACCCTGCGCCCGCGCATCGAATCGATGGGACTGGCCGCCGAGGACTCCGAGGCCGTCGACCTCAGTGCCGGTGCCATCGGCCTGCAGGTCGAACTGCGGCTGGATCGTCCGGGCGACATCGTGCGCACTCCCGCCCGTCGCGATCGCCATCTGTTGGTCGAGCCGATGGAGGTGAGCGCCGTGCGCTTCGCTCCGAGTCGTCCCGGTCAGGTGCTCGACGCCGCTCGGGCGCGACGCATCACCGTCGGGTGACGATCCCGCCGCCGAGCACCACCTCGCCGGCGTAGACCACGACGCTCTGTCCGGGCGCCACGCGCCGCGTCGGCCGGGCCCAGCTGACGTCGACACCTCCGTCGACGGCGGCGATGGATGCGATGGGGACGACGGCGCCATGGGCGCTGGTCTGGCCCACGAGACCTTCGGCCGCCAGTGCCTGAGCGCGAGCCGCAGCATCGACCCAGATCACCGAGTCCAGCCGCTCGCCGTCGACATCGAGTTCACCGACCTCGCCCACGCGTATCCGGCGTCCGGGGACGTCCACCTCCACCGCGTACCGCGCCCGACCATCGATCCCCACACCCAGTCCGCGGCGCTGACCGATGGTGACGAGTTCGACGGCCTCGACACCACCCAGTCGGTTGCCCTCGGCATCGACCACCTCGGCGGGATGCAGGGGAATGCGGTCACCGAGGAACGTGGATCGACCACCGTCGGAGCGGGCGATGAAGCACACGTCCTGACTGTCGGGCTTGGTGGCGGTGCGCAGTCCGAGGGCCGTCGCCCGGGCCCGGACCTCGTCCTTGGTCATCTCGCCGATGGGCAGCAGCAGGCGTTCGAGACAGGTCGCGTCCAGCATGTGTAGGACATAGGACTGATCCTTGGCCCGATCGGCGGCGCGGGCCAGGCGCGGACCCGATGCGGTGCGCTCGATGCGGGCGTGGTGTCCGGTGGCGATGGCATCGAAACCGAGGGCGAGGGCCCGATCGAGCAGACGCGAGAACTTCAGATGACGGTTGCACTCGATGCACGGATTGGGGGTGAGTCCACGAACGTGATCGTCGACATAGGGACCGACCACCTGCCGATCGAAGTCCTCGGAGAAGTTGAACACGAGATGTTCGACGTCGAGCTGCTGGGCCACCCGTCGCGCGTCATCGACATCGCTGACCGAACAGCATCCGGAGTCGGACGGTCCGCCCCACAGACGCATGGTCACGCCCACCACTTCGTGCCCCTCGTCGCGCAGGAGCGCGGCCGCCACCGACGAGTCCACACCGCCCGACATGGCCACCAGGACGCGCACGGTCAGAGACCGCCGTTGCGGAGTCGTTCGACCGCGGCGGGCACGACGACCAAGGCGTCGTCGATGTCGCTCGCCGTCGTCGTGTGGCCGAGCGAGAGTCGCAGTGAGCCCCGGGCCAGCTCGGCATCGATGCCCATGGCGGCGAGCACGTGCGACGACTGCAACGCGCCGCTGGCACACGAGGAAGCGGCCGAGGCCGACACATCCTCACGTTCGAGCAGGTAGAGCAACGCCTCCGACTCCACGCCGGGGATGCAGACATGGGCGATACCGGCCACACGATCGGACCGGTCGGGCCCGAGGGTGTCGATCACGCCGTCGATGCGATCGAGGAGTCCGTCGAGCAGACGGTCGCGCAGCGCACCGATGCGTGCGATCTCGACTTCGCGTTCGACCGCCGTGCACCGGGCGGCGACGACCATGGCCACGATGCCGGCGACGTTCTGGGTGCCCGATCGCCGCTCGCGCTCCTGTCCGCCACCGAGAAGTTGTGCTCGCAGGGGCACGCCGGATCGCACGATGAGCGCACCCACGCCCTTGGGGCCACCGAACTTGTGCGCGCTCAGACTGAACGAGTCGACCGGGGCGCACACGCGGGCCACGTCTGTCCAGCAGAAGGCCTGGACGGCGTCGGAGTGCAACACCGCACCGGGCGCGGCCGCGCGCACCACGTCGGCCAGCTCGGCGAGCGGCTGGATGAGCCCGGTCTCGTTGTTGACGGCCATGATCGACACCATCCGTACCGGACCGTGGTCGATCACCCGACGCAACTCGTCGACCATCACCCGGCCGCGCCGATCGACGGCGACCACCCGGCCGTCGATCGACGCGACGGGATCGAGCACGGCGTGATGCTCGATGGCACTGCACACCGCGACGCCGTCACCGGAACCGAGACCGAACACGGCGAGGTTGTCCGACTCGGTGCCGCCACTGGTGAACACCACGTCACCCGGCGCGCACCCGACGAGGGACGCCAGTTCCTCGCGGGCCTCGTCGACGGCCCGACGGGCGTCGCGGGCCCGCCGATGGGCTCCGGACGGATTGGCGAACCGATCGGAGAGGAAGGGCAGCATCGCCTCGACCGACTCGGGACGCATGGGCCCGGTGGCCGCGTGATCGAGATAGGCGGGCATCTCCGCAGGGTACCGGGGCCGCTCCTGCGCACCCGGCGGGGCAGACTCCGCCGATGCACACCGACCGCCCCGATCCGGGGCGCTACGGGCGGTCCTTCGCCGACGTCTACGACGAGTGGTACGCCGACGCGTTCGACACCGAAGGGGCGGTGGCGGCCATCGTCGACCTGGCCGCCGGTGCGCCGGTGCTCGAGTTGGGGGCGGGCACGGGACGACTGGCCATCCCCCTGGCGGCCACCGGCCTCGAGGTCGTCGCCCTCGACGCCTCGATCGAGATGCTCGACCGCCTGCAGATCAACGACCGAGCCGGGCTGGTCGAGCCGGTGTGGGCCGACATGACATCGTTCGCCGCCGCCCTGCCCGACCGCAGGTTCGGTGTCGTGGTGTGCGCCTTCAACACGATCCTGAACCTCGCCGACGATGCGGCGATCGCCGCCTGCCTCGCCGATGTCGCCGCCGTGCTTCGACCCGGTGGCGTCATGGTGATCGAGGCCATCGTTCCGGCCGATCCGGCCGACGTCCCGATCTGGTCACTGACCCCGGCGCAGGTGCGCACCGACTCGGTGGTGTTCGTGGAGACGCACGTCGACACGACGACGGGTCGCCTCGAGGGCCGACACGTGGAGATCGCGAACGGAGTGGTGCGGACCCGACCGTGGTCGATCGTGTTGTGCGGACCGGAGCGACTCGACGAGGCAGCGACCTCGGCCGGACTGGTTCGACGCGACCGGTGGAACGACTGGTCGGGCCGCGGGTTCGACGACGCATCGACGATGCACGTGTCGATCTACACCACAGGGCCGTAGCCTCGGGGCATGGCGACCATCCGTGTGTCAACCGTCCTCGATGCCACACCCGAGCAGGTGTGGGACTCCGTCGAGGACATCTCCAGTCATGTCGAGTGGATGCACGATGCCGTCGCCATCCGTTTCACGTCCACGTCGACCTCGGGAGTGGGCACGACGTTCGACTGTGACACCAAGGTCGGCCCGTTCCGACTGACCGATCGCATGGAGATCACGGCGTGGGATCCGCCGCGCACGATGGGTGTCCGCCATGTCGGCATGGTCACCGGTACCGGCGAGTTCACCATCGATCCGGTGGGCACCGACCGGTCGGGGTTCACCTGGCGCGAACGCCTGGTGTTCCCGTGGTGGATGGGCGGACCGATCGGCGCCTTCTTCGGTGGGTTCGTGCTCCGTCTGGTGTGGAAGCGGAACCTGAAGGGTCTGCAGCGGATCGTCGCCTCACGTCACGGAGCGTGACGCCACCTCCATGCACCCGAACCACAACACGGCGGTGATGGCCAGGCACGACAACGTGCCCACCCATGGCGACCGCACTGCGCTGTCGAGTGCGAACACCAGCGCGCCCACGACGACGCCGGCGACGAGGCCGGCCACATGGGCGCCGATGGCGATCCCGGGGACGGCGAAGGTCAACAGCAGGTTGATGAGCACGAGTCCACCGATGCCGTTGCGCCACACGTCGATCCCCGACCGCCGTTGGGCGATGACGGCCGCACCCATGAGACCGAACACCGCGCCCGACGCGCCCACCGCCCCGGCCGAGGGCGACACCACGAGCGAACCGAACGATCCGGCCACCAGGCAGGCCAGGTAGAGCGCGGCGAAGCGGGCCCGACCGAGCAGTGGCTCGAGCTGCGAGCCGAGGAGCCAGAGCAGCAGCATGTTCATGCCCAGGTGGAACAGTCCGGCGTGCAGGAAGCCGCCGGTCACGATCCGCCACCACTCCCCCTGCGCCACACCGATGGGCTCCACGAGCACCAGACCACCGGCGCGTTCGTAGAGCACGCCGAACCCGATCGTCATGCCTCGGTCGGTGGCGGTGCCTCCACCGTTCCACACCGTGCCGCCGGTGACGAGGACGGCGAGGAACCCGACGACGTTGAGCGCGATGAGGGCGATGGTGACCACTGGACGGTCGGCGCGCAGGTCACGGAACCGCACGACGGGCGACCGTCGTGCGGCGCCCCGGACACACTCGGGACAATGGAACCCGACGGAGGCCTGCGACATGCACGATGGACATATGGGACGGCCGCAGCGCTGACAACGCACTCCGGCCCGTCGGTCGGCGTGCCGGTAGCACTGGTCCATCGGCGCAGTCATCGGCCGGTGAACACCGCCTTGCCCGGTCCGTTCTCCAGGAACGACGTCACGCCGAGGCGGGCGTCGTCGGTGGCGAACACCTCGGCGAACCCGTCCTGTTCGAGTTCGAGACCGACGGCCAGCGTGGTGTCCAGTCCGGCATCGATCACCCGCTTGGCGATGGCGTGGGCCTGCACCGGTCCGGCGGCATAGGACGCGGCCAGTTCCCTCACCCGGGAGTCGAACGAGGCCGCGTCGACGACCTCGTCGACCAGTCCGATGCGGTACGCCTCGTCGGCGGTGACGTTGCGCCCCGACAGCACGAGATCCTTGGCCCGGGAGGGACCGACCAGCCGAGCCAGTCGTTGCGTGCCACCGCCGCCCGGGATGATGCCGAGCAGGATCTCGGGTTGGCCGAACCGGGCCGTCGATGACGCGATGCGCAGGTCACAGGCGAGGGCCAGCTCGCATCCGCCCCCGAGGGCGGGCCCGGACACCGCGGCGATGACCATGCGGGGGATGGCGGCCACCGCACCCAGCGCATCGACGAAAAGTCGGCCGATGCGGCGGGCCTCGTCCGGCCCGCCGAACTCGGAGATGTCGGCCCCGGCGGCGAAGATCCGCTCGCTCCCGGTCACCACCACCGCTCCGGGTGGATCGGAGTGGAGTTCGCCGGCGATGGCGTGCAGTCGCTCCAGCACGGCGATGGACAACGAGTTGACCTTGCCGTTGCGCAGGCGCACCCAGGCGACGCCGTCATCGGTCCGTTCCAACTCGACGAGATCGGGGGCGTCGGACATGGCCCGACCCTACCGGGTGACCACTGTGGGCCGACCGCCGTCCGATGTCGCTCAGCGCACGACGGCTTGCGCCTCCACCACCCGGACGGGGAACGACGTCGACCGTTCGACGGTGCCCAGTGGCTGACCCGATCCGTCAGAGGAGTACCACTCGACCTTCCAGATCATCGTCACCTCCACCCATTCGACGCCGCCCTCCGACCACATCGACGAGCGCTGGAACGTGTGCGTGCACTCGCTGCGCTGGGCGCGCGCCGGTCGCGCGGTGTCGTAGGGCCGACCCTGATCACACCAGACCGTCGTGCCATCGGCGAAGGTCCAGCGCGCCATGATCGGGAAGGCGGCCACCGCGGCCCACGTGTCACCGATGGCGGCCGTCGTCGTCACCCGCTCCCAAGGTCGTTGCAACCACATCCACATGGGGAGGCCGACGAGTTGTTCGTCGGCCGGGTTGACGACGGGATCGGGCAGGGGCAGTTCCAGTCGGCCACGCGCCTCGTCGAGGGCGCGCTCGGTGGAGGCGATGCCCGAGAAGATGTCGCGCGGATCGAACACGACGTACCGGGATCGCACCAGTTGACGGGTGCCGTCGGGTTGTTCCGAGAAGCAGCCCAAGATGTACTCGGCCCCGGGAATCGGTGACACCCGGTTCGCCCAGTCGACCACCGGCGACGGATCGAGCACCGAGTGCACCGGCGCCACGATCGGGTGATAGCCGCACACCCAACGGGGTCCGTAGGTGCGCGTCGACGTCCAGCGAACGATCGTGCGTTCGTCGTCGACGATGACGATGACCTGAGGGACTCCGTCCACCACTCCACCCCACGTGCTGTCGGCGGCCGCCGGTGTCGGTGACATCCACCCGGGGGCGACCTCGAGCGTGACGACCGCGACGAGCAGCACCAGCACCGCGGTTACCGCCCTCACCGCCGATCGCACCGCCGTCGTCGCCGTGCTCACCATCGGCCCACCTTCCCGTCACCTGCGTGGGCGGGGCACGGTACCGATCCATCCCGCGCTGCGGAATGGTCCCGACGACCCTGTTCAGTCCTCGGCGAGCTGCGCGGCGGCCGTCCACGGATCGAGTCGCCCGACCTCGATCGCCGCGCACAGCCGCATCCACTCGTCGCCCGTGGCCAACGCGTCGACCCGCGAGGCCAGGAGCGCGGTCACCGTCCGACGCAAACCCGCGTCGACACGCGCCGCACGACGAGTCGCCAGTGCACCCGAGTCGACGAGGTGACGATGATGGCGATCGATGGCATCGGCGAGTGCCCCGACACCGTCACCGGAGGTGGCCACGGTGGCGACGACCGGCGGGCACCAACCGTCGATGGCGCGCAGCATCAGCATGCGGTCGAGGTCGTCGACGGTGGCCGAGGCTCCCGGCCGGTCGGCCTTGTTCACCACGAACACGTCGGCGATCTCCATGAGGCCGGCCTTGTTGGCCTGCACCGCGTCGCCCCATCCCGGATTGACGACCACGACGGTGGTGTCGGCCTCCCCCGCCACCTCGACCTCGACCTGACCCACGCCGACCGTCTCGATGACGATGCGGGCGAACCCGACGGCATCGAGCACGCGCACGGCATCGGGTACGGCCACGGCGAGCCCACCGAGATGCCCGCGGGTGGCCATCGACCGGATGTAAACGCCGTGGTCCAACGCATGTTCACCCATGCGCACGCGGTCGCCGAGGATGGCCCCACCGGTGAACGGCGAGGACGGATCGATGGCCAGCACCGCCACCGACTCACCGCCGGCACGGAAGGTGCGAATCAGCGCCGAGGTCAGTGTGGACTTGCCGGCACCGGGCGCCCCGGTGATGCCGACGGTGGTGGCCCGTCCCGTGCGGGCGTGCACGAGACGGCTGAGCTCACGGGCATCGGCCCCGCCACGTTCGACCATCGACAACACACGGGCCAACGACGTGCGATCGCCCGAGAGCGCCGCCTCGAACGCCACCGTCGGCGTGACGCCGGACCCGGTCATGTCGACACGCTAGGAGAACGACGCCGACACGACGACGACGTCAGAGGGAGACCGGCGTCTCGCGCGGGGGCGGCGCCGGACGGGCCGCCGCCTCGGCCGCGACCGCGGCCGGCGACTCGACCGGACCGTCGCCCCCGATCTCGTGACGGGCAGCACCGACATCGACGACCTCGGTGACCCCGGGCACGCGATCCATGAGGATCCGTTCCAGTCCGGCCTTGAGCGTGACCGTCGACGCCGGACACGACACGCAGGCACCCAGCAGTTCGACGGTCACCACACCGGTGGCCTCGTCGACACCGTGCAGCACGACATCACCGTTGTCGGCCTGGATGGCGGGGCGGATGACCTCGATGACCTTGGCGACTTCGTCGTGCACGCCCCGAGTGTAGGGAGGGGCCGGCCCCGCTCCACAGACCGCGGGTCCACGCGTCGGGGACGGACCGCGGGCGTGGGAGACTCGGGACATGACCGACGTTCTCCTCGCCCATCAGGGCGGTTGGGACGAAGCCCTGCTGGTGCTGGTGCCCATCGCCGCCTTCGCCTCGCTGCTGGTCGTCGCCACCCGTCGGGCCAAGGCGATCCAGCGGGCGCGACACGAGGCCGAAGGCGGCCCGGACGCGACCGTCGCAGACGAGACGACGCCGAGCGGGTGAGCATCATCATCGGCCCCGCCGGTGTCCGCCGGCACCGACGCGGTCGCCGATGACCCGGCTCCATCACCGTCACCGCGTCGACGACACCACGGCCGCCGACTGGCTGCGACCGCGTCGCGATGTGGTGGTCGAATCGGAGGTGCGATCGGCTCCCGATGGCGCCGAGTTCGAGGCGGCCACTGGTCCGTTCCACGAATGGCGAAGAGTGGTGCGGCTCGAACGCGGAGACTCGGTGACGCTGGTCGACGAGTCGATCGAGTACCGCTTGGCCGTTCCCGTCTGGGGTCCGCTGTTCCGCATCGCACTGTCGCGCCACCTGCGGCGCGCCCCGTCGACCACCGGCAGGCCGCCGTGGTGGGCCCCACCCGACGCGCTCGATGCCCGGGCCGCCACCGTGCTGTCGCTGCTGTGCGTGTTCGCCGCCATCAGTGGCTACCTCGGCACGATCATCACCCAGACCCTGACCTACGCCGCCGGTCAGTTCGGTTCGTCCACCGCGCAGCAGGGCACGTTGCTGGCCACCGTGCGCGTCGGGGTGCTGCTGTCACTGCTGGTGGTGACGATCGCCGATCGACGGGGACGTCGGCGCGTGCTGGTGGCCGCGGCCATCGGCGCCTGCGCCCTCACGGCGCTGGGCGCACTGGCCCCCGGACTCGTGTGGTTGGGCGCGGCCCAGACCGTGTCGCGGGCCCTGTCCACGGTGATCGGACT
>VERC01000009.1 GCA_018882825.1 Acidimicrobiia bacterium
GTGAAAGGCGCGTCGGCAGGTCACGGTGCGCTCATCGTCCCCATGTCCGACTTCCACGGGATGACCGCCTATGGCTCCGTGTTCACCGCCGGACCGCCCGTGGTGCGCGACTCGCTCGGTGAGGACGTCACCAAGGAGGACCTGGGCGGGCCGACGGTGGCCGTGCCCAGTGGTCTGGTGCACAACGTCGCGCCCGACGACGAGACGGCGCTCGACATGTTGCGCGTCTACCTCTCGTTCTTCCCGTCCAGTGCGTGGGGGTACGCGCCCCACCTCCCGTCGTCGCAGAGTGGTGATCAGGGGTTCCGGTCGACCGACGAACTCCTGTCGATCATCCCCAGCGACTCGCGTCGCGTCTACGACATGCGCGCCGTGCTCGACGTGGTGTTCGACGACGGCACCTGGTTCGAGGTCCAGCCCGGTTTCGGGCCGGCCATCATCTGCGCGCTGGCCCGGCTCGGTGGCGAGTCGGTGGCCGTGGTCGCCAACCAGCCGAGCGTGCTGGCCGGATCGATCGACGCCGACGCCGCCGACAAGGCCGCACACTTCATCATGGTGGCCGACTCGTTCCATCTGCCGTTGGTGTTCCTGGCCGACAATCCCGGGATGCTCCCGGGCGCGGCCTCGGAGAAGGCTGGGGTGTTGCGCAGCGGGGCGAGGATGTTCGCGGCGCAGACGCAGGCCACCAGCCCGAAACTGCACCTCACCCTGCGCAAGGCCTACGGCTTCGGGTCGATGGTGATGTCGCTGGTCGGATTCGATCACCAGTCGGCCACGTTCGCCTATCCCGGCGCCACGATGGGAGCCATGGGGGCCAGCGCCATGAGCCGGGCCACCAACGCCGACGCCGACGAGGCCGCCCTGCTGCGGGAGGCCGAACTGCAGGCCTCCTACCGTTCGGCCGAGCACCTCGGGTTCGACGAGTTGATCGACCCGCGCGAGACGCGTGACGTGCTCCTCGATGCCCTGCATCGCGCCCTGTCCCGGCGACAGGCACCTCCCGCGCCGGTGACCCGCACCGTCATCACGCCCTGATCAGGGGATTTCTCGTAGTCGCCGTCCGCGAACGCTGTCCGAGACTAGGGTTCGCCCGTTCGGGAAACGGTCCCGACACGATGTCAGCGCCGTGATGGCGCTCGGGAGGCTTCGATGTTCGCAGCGAGCAGTGGTTGGGGAGTCGGAGAGGTCCTGTGGACGTTCCTCTGGTTCACCTGTTTCTTCATCTGGATCTGGCTGGCGGTCTCGGTGTTCATCGACATCTTCCGCAGCCACGACATGGGCGGGATCCACAAGGCGATCTGGGTGGTGGCGATCTTCGCCCTGCCCCTCATCGGCGTGCTGGCCTACCTGATCGTGCGTGGCGGCAAGATGAACCAGCACGCGATCGCCGCCGCCAAGGCCCAGGACGATGCCATGCAGGCCTACATCCGTCAGGCCGCCGGCACCACGCCGGCCGACGAACTGCACCGACTCGACGACCTTCGCTCGCGTGGCGTGATCGACGAGGCCGAGTTCCAGAAGCTCAAGGCCAAGGTCGTGAGCTGAGCCCACGCCGTTCCGACCGATGGCCGCCCTCCTGGGCGGCCATCGGCGCGCCCGGACCCGGTGATCGTCGTACCATCGGGCCGTGTCCCATTCCCATCTCCTGACACCCGGTCGCATCGGACCCATCGAGACGCGCAATCGCATCGTGATGCCGGCGATGGACCAGAACCTCTGCGAGGAGGGCCATCTGGTCGACGGCAACATCGCCCACTACGAGGCCCGGGCCCGCGGTGGTGTCGGGCTGCTCATCCTCGAGACCTCGGCCGTGGCCTGGCCGGTCGGGGCCACGTCATTGCACCAGCCCGCGTTGTCGCGTGACGACTTCATCGGTGGCCTGAAGCGACTGGCCGACACCGTGCACGCCCACGGGGCGAAGATGGTCGTGCAGTGCTGCCACCACGGCAAGACCGCCGGCGTCGACGCCATGCAGGAGCGCGAGCAGTTGGTGCCGTCGATGCCGATGCCCGACGACCCGTTCGACATCAGCGCCATATCCATGGACGAGTTGATGAAGATGGCCGTGCAGACCGGTGGCAAGCAGGCCCGTCGGCGCGAGGCCACCGCCGAGGAGTTGGCCTGGGTGGTCGACCAGTTCGCCGATGCTGCGGCACGGGTGCAACGAGCCGGATTCGACGGGATCGAGATCCACGGCGCGCACGGCTACCTGATCTCCACGTTCCTCTCGCCTCGCTACAACCGACGCACCGACGAGTACGGCGGCAGTGTCGAGAACCGCGCCCGTCTGCTCACCGAGATCGTGGCCGCCGTACGGGCGCGCTGCGGCACCGGCTTCGGCATCATCGTGCGCCTCGACGGCAACGAGTACATCGACGGTGGCATCACCCCGGACCTCGCCGCCCGCCACGCGGCGCTGGCCGAGGCGGCCGGTGCCGATGCCATCCATGTGTCGGCCAACTCGCCCGACGCCATGGGGAAGGGCTTCACCGACGGTTCACTGCCGTGGACCACCGACCAGTACATCGGGTTCGCGGCGCGGGTGAAGGAGGAGGTCTCGATCCCCGTCATCGCCGTGGGTCGGCTCCTCCCCGACGCGGCCGAGTCCCATGTGCGCAGGGGAGCGTGCGACTTCGTGTCGATGGGCCGGCAACTGCTGGCCGATCCGCAGATCCCGGTCAAGTTGGCCGCCGGACGTCCCGACCTCGTCCGCACCTGCATCAACTGTTACGTGTGCGTGGCCCAGAACTTCTGGGACGGCACCCCCGTGTGCGCGGTGAACGCCGAACTCGGGCACTACGACGAGGGCACGCCGGAGCCGGCCGCCGTGCGCCGCACCATCGCCATCGTCGGGGCCGGGCCCGGTGGGATGGAGGCGGCGCGCGTCGCCGCCATGCGCGGCCATCGAGTGACATTGTTCGAGAAGTCGCCGCATCTGGGCGGGACGATGCGCTTCAGTTCGCTCACCACGCCGATGAACGCCGAGTTCCTGCGCTACCTGTCGGCCGAGATGTCCGAACTCGACGTCGACGTCCGTCTCGACACGCCCGTGACCGCGGCGATCCTGCGGGAGATCGGGGCCGAGAAGGTCATCGTCGCCACGGGGGCCCGCCGCCAGCGGCCCGACGTGCCGGGTGCCGGGCAGGATCACGTGTTCTCCGGCGACGACCTGCGCGGCATCCTCACGGGTGACGACCCGACGGCACTGCGGCGTCTGCGTCCCCACCAGCGCGTGCTGGTCTCGATCGGACGTCGGCTGGGCTTCCTGCGCGACATGAAGCGCGTGCGCGAGTGGTCGTCGAAGTGGATGCCGGTCGGTCGCCGGGTCGTGGTCGTCGGCGGTGGACTCGTCGGTCTCGAACTGGCCGAGTTCCTCGCCCAACGGGGTCGTCAGGTGACGGTCCTCGAGGAGGGCCAGAAGTTGGGCATGGAGATGGCCCACCCCCGTCGGGCCCGCACCCTTCACGAAGCGCGCCAGCACGGTGTCGAACTCGTTGCCGAGGCCGAGCTGGTGGCGATCGGCGAGCGCGACGTCACCTACACGGCCGGCGGTGAGACGCGCACCGCGGCGGCCGACACGGTGATCATCGCCAGCGGCGTGCATCCCGATGCCACCGTGGCCGACGCCCTGCGCGCCGACGGCTTCGACGTCACCGTGGTGGGCGATGCCGAAGCCGTCGGGTACATCCAGGGCGCCGTGCGCACCGGCTATCTGGCCGGCCGGTCGGTCTGACCGCCGACGGCGCCGCTCAGAGGCGGTCGAGCACCGCCGAGCAGGCGCTCACCACGACACCGCTGTCATCGACGTCGATGTTGGTCACGACTCCGTTGTCGATGATCGCCGCGTAGCGCTTCGAGCGCGAACCCAGCCCGAAGCCCGAGCCGTCCATCACCAGACCCATGGCCTCGGTGAAGGCGCCGTTGCCGTCGGCGAGCATCACGATCTTGTCGCCCACGTTCTGGTCGTCGGCCCACGCACCCATGACGAACGCGTCGTTCACGGCGATGCAGGCGATGGTGTCGACGCCCTTGTCGGTGAGCGCGCTGGCCTGCTCGACGAAACCGGGCAGATGGACCTTCGAGCATCCGGGGGTGAAGGCGCCCGGCACCGCGAAGAGGACGACCTTGCCCGTGCCGAGCACGTCGCCGGTGTTCACCTTCTCGGGGCCCGACTCCTTCATGACGAACACGTCGACGGCGGGGATCCTGTCTCCAACATTGATGGTCATGGCCGACAGGCTAGGGGATCGTCCCTGTGGCGCCACCGACTCGACCGCAGGGTCAACCGAAGGGTCAACCGAGCAGTACGTGCCGGGCGTCCACGGCGACCACCACGGCGAAGGCGCCGTAGATGCCGGCCTGGACGATGGTGACGAGGGCCGTGGCCCGCGACGCCGTGGGGTCGGTGTCGGCCAGGGCCAGGGACCGTGTCCCGGCGATGGCCCACACCACGGCCGAGCCGACACAGGCCGCGACGGCCCATCCGATCGGCCACCCGGCTCGCCATCCGAGCAGGGCGAGCACGGCCAGTGCGGCGAGGGGGAGGGCCAGCAGCCGCCATGGTCCGCCGCGGGGTCCGACGAGCAGCGCCAGCACCTGCACGACTCCCGTCACGCCGACGCCGACCACCGTCAACTGGATGATCCCGTCGATGGCCGACTGGGTGGTCAACTGGTTCAGCGCCAGAGTGTCGGCGAGCACGAGCGCCACGACGGTGGCCACGGTGAGGATGCGCTCGGCGGAGCGGCGGAGGCGGCTGTTCCTCATGTCCGTCGCAGCCGATCACGCCACGATCGTCGGGGTGCCAGTTCGTGGGCCCGAGCGGCCCGGATGCGGTCGGCGCGCAGGGCGTCGACCTCGGTGTCGTCGAGAGGAGCGAGGTCGTCGCCGACGACGAACGACAGCAGCGCGTCGGCCAGCGCGGGATTGCGGGCCAGCGCCGGGCCGTGCAGGTAGGTGCCGATGACCCGACCGGCCACGATGCCCTCGCTGCCGTCACCGTTGCCCTCGCCCACCGCCACTGCGCCGAGCGGGCGCACGCCCTCGCCGGGCACGGTGCGCCCGGCGTGGTTCTCGAAGCCGGTCAACGACCCCAACGGCATCGTGCCGCCGTCGAGGGCGATCGTCGCGTCGGTGGTGAGCAGTTCGCCCACGGCCCGGGGTCGGTCGACGCGGATCGTCACGCAGTCGAGGAGCCCGAGACCGGGCTGGTCGCGCCCTGCGCCGTCGGGGAACCGGTGTCCGAGGATCTGCATCCCTGCGCACACGGCGAACACCACGGCACCCCGTTCGACGGCGCGGTGCAGTCCGCCGTCGGCCAGCAGGCGACGAGACGCTTCGGTCTGCGGGCCGTCCTCGCCGCCGCCCACGAGGTAGATGTCGCCGGTGGTGGGAATGGCGTCGGTGGCGTCGACGGTCACGTGGTCGTGGGCGATGTCGCGCCACTGCAGTCGGCGGGCCAGTACCGCAGCGTTCCCGCCGTCCCCGTAGGTACCGAGCAGTTCGGGGAACAGCGACACGATTCGCACGGTCGATGTCGTCATCGGACACCGCCGACGCGTTCGAGGTGGTCCTGGAAGGCCGTGTAGTTGGAGGCGATGTCGACCGGTCGTGCTCCATCGTGGCCGGGGCGGTCGCGCACGATGGCGAGTGCGTCATCGAGTCCGTCTCCCACGACGTGGTCGACGCCGGCGTAGCGCAGTCGCACGGCGAGATCGAAGCGCCGCTCACCGGTGGCCACGACGAAGCGACCGGCCAGTCGCTCGAACTCGACATCCCACAACCACGAGGGATCGTGCCCGTCGGCGATGCGGGCATTGATGGAGATGACCATGGGTGCGGTCGAGTCGGCCAGCAGTTCGAGGGCCTCGTCCCATCCCGCCGGGTTCTTGGCCAGGAGCAGACGGATGCGGCAGCCGTCGAGGTCGGTGACGCGGTAGCGACCGGCCACCTCGCGCACGGCCATGAGCGCAGGCGCCGCCATCGCCGGATCGACACCCATGGTGCGCGCGGCAGCGAGGGCGAAGGCGGCATTCACCCGGTTGATGCGACCCGGGAGTTCGAGGTCGACGGTGACGCGTTCGCCATCGAACAGGATCGCCTCGTCGTCGACGGTGACGCTGGGAGAGGGACGGCGCAACTCGCAGGCGGTGCAGTGCCAGTCGTCCTCGTCGATGTCGATGCGACCCCCGCAGGCGGGACAACCGGTGGCGTCTCCGGTCCAGCCCGGTCCCGCCGCCACCCACACGACCTCGTCGGCGACCGATGCCGCCCATGCCACCAGCGGGTCGTCGGCATTGGCCACCACCGTGGTCGACCGGTGGGCCTCGAGTGTGGAGCGCCACTGGGCGGCGAGGTCGCGGACCTCCTGGGTGCGATCGAGTTGATCGCGGCTGAGGTTCGACAGCACGACCGTTCGAGCACCGCTGGCGGTGAGCACCCGACCCAGCCAGCGCTCGTCGACCTCGAGTGCTGCGGCTCGCTCCGACCCCTCGGCCTCACCCAGCGCGGCGACGATGCCGGGCGTCATGTTGGCACCCAACCAGTTCGACACCACCGCGCGGTCGGTGGACAGTGCCGCGGTGAGCAGGCGGGTGGTCGTGGTCTTCCCGTTGGTGGCGCTCACCAGCACGACGTCGCGGTCGGCCGTGAGGTGCTCGAGGAGGCGGGGGTCGACCCGGAGTGCGACCCGACCCCCGATCACCGATCCGGTGCCCAATCGCACCCGTCGCGAGGCGCCGGCCACCAGGCGTCCCAACGCCACGGCCAGCCGCGACCGCAGCGGAACGGCAACGGCAGCGGGCGGGGGCGAGGAGGTCACGACGACGCGGATGCTACCGACCGCTCGTGTCCGGCCGGGCCTCCGTAGCCTCGGGGCATGCACGTGCGTCATGGGAACCGACCGGCCCGACGGACCGGGGCGACGGCGACGGTCGTGGCGCTCCTCGTCGCGTTGTCGGCCGCCTCGTGCTCGCCGACCTCGCCCTCGACTTCCGCATCCACGAGTGGATCGGCGTCCGACACCGTGATGGCGTCGGACACGGCCGGCCGACGCGTCGACACCGGCTTCCGCACCCGGGCCGGCACGGCCGACGAGCGGCTGGTGGTGGTGGGCGATTCGATCACCAACGAGGGACGCGACCAGTTACTGGCCGCCTTCGTGGGTCGCTACGAGGTCGTGCTCGAGGGACGACCCGGTCATGTCGTGTCCGAGTTGCAGGACGCCGCCGACGAACTGGCGGTCCCACCCCCGGCGGTGGCCATCATCGAGTTGGGCACCAACGACGTGTCGTACCGAATCGAGACGACGCGATCGGCTGGCGATCTCCGTCGCATGGTCGACACCTTCTCGGCCACTCCCTGTGTCGTGCTCGTCACCGTCGACGAGGGCCTGCCCGTGTCGGGCGCGCGGGTCAGGGCGTCGGCCCTCAACGCGGCGATCCGGGCGATCGTGGTCAGCGACCCGGCTCGACTGCGACTCGTCGACATGACCGGACTGGTGAACGCGACCGAGGCCGATCCCGCCTTCGGTGGATCGTTCCACTACGACGGCATCCACCCCAGTGCGGCCGGTCAGACACGGTTGGTCGCGGCCTACGCCGCAGCCGTGGCCACCTGTAGTGGGTGACGCGCTCCCGACTACGGTTCGAGACGGACGAAGGGGCACGTGTGGGTGAGTTCTCGGGGCGGCAGGGCGCGGCGTTGGTGACAGGTGGCAGCGGCGGCATCGGTGCCGCCATCTGCCGTCTGCTGGCCGAACGGGGCAGTGACGTGGTCGCCACCTACCGGGCCAATCGCGATGCCGCCGATGCCGTGGTGGCCCATGTCGAGCGCGCCGGTGGTCGGGCGCTGGCCCTGCCCGCCGATCTGGTCGACGAGGATGTCGCCGCCTCGGTGGTCGAACGGACGGTGGCCGAGTTCGGCGGGATCCACACCCTCGTCCATGCCGCCGGCCCGCATGTCGATCAGTTGCACCTCAGTCGGGTGTCGCCCGGCACCTACCGCGCCCAACTGGAGGGTGAGGCGGTGGCCTTCTTCAACGTGGTGCAACCCGCGCTGGTGCACCTGCGAGCAGTGGGTGGATCGATCGTGGCCGTGACCACGGCCGCCACGCGCCGCTATCCGGTGCGCGACGGCCTGTCCTCGGGAACGAAGGGCGCGGTGGAGGCCCTGGTGCGCGCTCTGGCCGCCGAGGAGGGACGGTTCGGGGTGCGGGCCAACTGCGTGGGGCCGGGGATGTTGACCGACGGCATGGCGGCGCGACTCATGGCCTCGGGCGATCTCGACGATGCCGCCCTCGAGGTGACGATGCGCAACATCCCCTTGCGTCGATTCGGTGACGCCGTCGACATCGCCGAGGCGGTGTGCTTCCTGGCGTCGGACCGCGCCGACTTCATCACGGGCCAGATGCTCGACGTGGACGGCGGGTACGGCGTCTGACCTCAGGCCGCCGGCGCGGTCGTCGCCAGGTCCTCGGCCAACGCACCCTCGATCGCCCACGACAACGTGCGCAGCACGGCGCGGGCCGCCGGTCGGACCAGTACCGGGTCGAGTGACTCGACCAACGGCAGTCGCAACTCGCGGCGCATCCACGCCGGGAGCAGTCCCACTGCGGCCGGCGCCAGCACGGCGTAGGCCGGGCGAGCGGCCATCGGGAGCGGCGCCAACATGAGCCAGCGCGCCGCGTCGCGCGACTGCTCGTTGCCGCCGAGTTCGGGACGGATGGCGTGCATCCACGCGTCGAGCTCGGCCACCGACCGCGCCGGTGTCTCGCCACCCAGTCGCTCGCACACCACGGCCATCTCGTCCACGTAGCGGTCGGCGTCGGCGTCGGTCAGCGTCGTCGCGCCGTAGCGGCGGTAGGCCCGCAGGAAACTGTCGACCTCGGCGTGATGCACCCAGGCGATGAGGTGCGGATCGTTGGCCGAGTAGGGACGACCGTCGGGCGCGACCCCGTGCACATGTCGATGCGCCCGCTCCACCATGGCGAAGGCCTCGTCGGCCTGCTCGGTGGTGCCGAAGGTGGTCAGGGCCACGTACTGCGAGGTCCGGGCCAGTCGTCGTTCGGGATGACGGCGATAGTCGGAGTGCTCGGCCACGCCGGCCATGGCCAGGGGATGCAGCATCTGGACCAGCAGCGATCGGATCCCGCCCACCAACATCGAACCGTCGGAATGGATGCGCCAGGTGACGCTGTCGGGTCCGAACAGACCGGGGTCGCCGACCACCGGTTCGGTGAGGTCGCGCACCACCGGCGCGTCGCCGGCCAGCAGGTCCCGCACGGTGCGTCCGATCCGCAGGCGCACGGCACCGAGGGCCTCGCCGATCGTCTCGGCCGCGGTCACCGCAGCGGCGGGCAGATCGGGCTGACGGTCCATGTCCCAAGGCTACGGGGCGGTGATTGACGTGCGTCGGTCGGTGTGGTGGGGTGGGCGTCACAACCTGACCCGTCGCGATGGGGGAAGCCGGTGTGACTCCGGCGCTGACCCGCAACCGTGAGTGGGACCGTCGGCCTCGCCGGTCGGCGCCCACGAGCCGGACTGCCCGCCCCGATGGAAGCAACCCTCCGACCCGTCGACGGACTGCGGGAACAGGGCTCGCGCCGGCCGCGCCGGGGTGGGTCCCGTGCCCGCCCGACAGCAGCGAGTGCCGTGACCCCTCCCCACCGATCCGCAGTCGATCCCCGCCGAACGTCGGGCGTGTGCTCGGCGGCTGTGGTCATGCGAGTGGGCGCAGTGGCGGCCGCGTTTCTCGGAGGGCTGGGTCTGGCGCTGACCGTCGCGCTCGGCCCCGGTCTCGTCCCGGCCGGCGCGGCTCCGGTCGAGGGCTGTGCCGCGCCGATGGCCGAGTCGGACGTGCGCGTCGTCGTGGTCGTCGATCCCGGTGATGGGGGCCCGACCTCGGTCGCCTGTCTCGTCGTCCCCCGCGGCACCACCGGGTCACAGGTGCTGGCGCGGCGGGCGGCCATGCTCGGAGCCGCGGCGCCGCGCTACGGGTCGAGTGGCCTGTTGTGTGCCATCGACGGCTACCCGTCGTCCGGGTGTGGTGAGCGCGGTGGCACGGGATTCCGGTACTGGGCCAACTTCAGCGGTACGAGCGGAGACTGGCGCTACGGCAACTACAACCCGTTCACCCGACGTGTCGCCGACGGTGACATCGAGGGCTGGCGGTTCGTGGAGGGTGTCGGCAACGGCACCGATCCGCCGCCGCGGGTCGACCCCTCGCCGTCGTTGTTCCCGGCGCGGTCCTCGGCGCCCCCCGAGCCGACGTCGTCGGTCGACCCATCGGTCGGGGCGACGGGATCGGCCGCGGGCGCGAGCGGCACACCGTCGGTCGGCTCGTCGACCGTCGTCGCCGATGGTGTGGTCGTCGGTGGCGATGCACCGGTGTCGTCGGGCGACGCAGCGCGCCGATCGATCGCCGGTGATGCGGTGTCGGTCGAGGTCGAGGGTGCGCCGGTCGTCGCTTCGACCTCGTCGCGCCCGTGGGTGCCCGTGGTCGTCGTCGCCCTCGTGGTGGTGGCCCTGGCCGGTGGTGCCGTCGTCCGTTCGCGGACCCGCCCATGAGATCGACCGAACCGCGACTGCTGCACCCGGTGGCGTGGTGGGTGTGGGCCACGTGTCTGGCGGCCTGCGCGTTGCGTTCGACCAACCCGGTCCTGAACTGTCTGGTGATCGCCGTGGCCGGTTTCGTGGTGGCGTGGCGGCGACCCGACGCGCCGTGGTCGCGTTCGTTCGCGTCGAGTCTTCGTCTCGGTGCGTTCGTGATCGTCGTCCGCTTGGTGTTCCAGATCGTCTTCGGATTGAGGGTGCCGGGCACGACCCTGTTCACCATCCCGGAGGTGACGTTGCCGTCTTGGGCCGCCGGCGTGGCACTGGGTGGTCCGGTGACGGCCGAGGCGTTGACCTCGGCGCTCTACCAGGGACTCCGACTGGCCGCGGTGATCGCCTGTTTCGGCGCCGCCACCTCGTTGTGCAGTCCCTACCGCACGCTCCGCGCCCTGCCGGCGGTGTTGCACGAAGCCGGTGTGGCCGTCACCGTGGCCCTGTCGTTCGCCCCGCAGGCCGTGGTGTCCGCCCGACGCGTGCGAGAGGCGCGACGACTCCGGGGCCGTCGTGACCGCGGCGTGCGGGCGTGGGTGGCGTCGGCGATGCCCGTGCTCGAGGGTGCGCTCGACCGGGCCGTGGCCCTCGCCGCCTCGATGGACGGACGGGGCTACGGCCGGCCCGGGACGATGTCGCCTCCTCGTCGGCGAGCGGTCTCGGTGCTGTTCCTGACCGGACTGGTGGCCGTCGCCGTCGGTGCCTACGGCGCGCTCGACGCCGGGGCCCCATGGGTCCTGCGCGGGCCCGCCGTGGCGCTGGGACTCACGGCAGTGATCGCCGGCTTCGTGGTCTCGGCCCGCACCACCGGGCGCTCGCGCCATCGCCCCGATCCGTGGCGCGCCCCCGAATGGGCGACGGTGCTCGCCGGCCTCGTGGCCCTCGGCACGTCGGTGGTCACGCCGGCCGCGGCGCTGCATCCATCGGTGTACCCACTGGAGGTGCCGATGGTGCCGATGCTGGCCGTTCTCGGCCTGGTCATGGCGCTGGTGCCGGCCCGACTGGCGCCCCCGCCGCCGACGCTCGTGGGGGCGGCACCGTTGGCGGTGGCGGCATGATCAGTTTCGACCGGGTGACCGTGACCTACCCCGGATCGGATCGGCCGACGCTGTCGGACGTGTCGTTCGAGGTCCCCGAGGGCGAGCTCTGTCTCGTCGTCGGTCCGACCGGCTCGGGGAAGTCGACGCTGCTGCGCGCCGTCAACGGGCTGGTGCCCCGCTTCACCGGTGGATCGGTGGCCGGCACCGTCACCGTCGGTGGACGTGACACGGCCGGACACACACCGCGGGAACTGGCCGACGTCGTCGGCTACGTGGGGCAGGACCCGGCTGCCGGTTTCGTCACCGATCACGTCGAGGACGAACTGGCCTACGCCATGGAGAACCTCGGTATCGCTCCCGACGTGATGCGTCGGCGCATCGAGGACGTGCTCGACCTGCTGGCCCTGCACGACCTCCGCGATCGACCGCTGTCGACCCTGTCCGGTGGTCAGCAACAGCGGGTGGCCATCGGCGCGGCGCTGGCCGCCGGTTCGCGCATCCTCATCCTCGACGAACCCACCTCGGCCCTCGACCCGGCGGCCGCCGAGGACGTGCTGGCCGCACTGGCACGTCTCGTGCACGACCTCGGGGTCACCGTGCTCGTCGTCGAGCACCGACTGGAACGGGTGGCGCAGTTCGCCGACCGCGTCATCGAGATCCCCGGTGACGGTCGACGCGTCGTCATCGGTCTGCCGTCGGAGATACTCCCGGCGTCGGCGACCGCGCCGCCGGTGGCCGTGCTCGGTCGCATGGCCGGATGGTCGCCGGTCCCGCTGACCGTGCGCGACGCCCGCCGCCGGGCCGAGTCGTTGCGCGAGCGACTGGCCGGCCTCGATGCGGCGACCTTCGCTCCGGAGCGCGCCCCGCTGGGGGCCCGCACCGTGTCGGTGCGTGGTCTGCGCGCCGCCTATGGGCCGATCGTGGCGTTGCGGTCGATCGATCTCGATCTCCACTCCGGTGAAGTGGTGGCGGTGATGGGTCGCAACGGGTCGGGCAAGTCCACGTTGCTCGAGCACATCGTCGGGTTGCGCACGCCGGTGACGGGTCGCATCGAGGTGGGCGGCGCGCAGCCCCATCGTCTCGAACCTCGCCACGCCATCCGTCGAGTCGGTCTCGTGCCCCAGGACAACGCCGTGCTGCTGTATCACGACACCGTGGCCGCCGAATGTGCGGCGGCCGATGCCGATGCCGACGCGGTGCCGGGCACGACCCGACGCATCCTCGATCGCATCGTCGACGACGTCGATCCGCAGGTCCATCCCCGAGATCTCTCCGAGGGGCAGCGCCTGTGTCTGGCCATGGCGATCGTGCTGTCCGCCGACCCTCCGGTGCTGCTGCTCGACGAACCGACGCGCGGACTCGACTACGGCGCCAAGCGTCGACTCGGCGCCGTCCTGTCGTCGCTGGCCGCCGAGGGTCGCACCGTCGTCCTGGCCACCCACGACGTCGAGGTGGTGGCCTCGGTCGCCGATCGGTGCGTGGTGCTGGCCGACGGCGATGTCGTGGCCGATGGTCCGGCCCGGGAGGTGGTGGTGCACTCACCGGTGTTCGCGCCGCAGGTGGCCAAGATCATGGCGCCGCAGGACTGGCTCACCGTCGACGAGGTGGCGGCGGCGCTGGCCGTGGCCGAGGCCTCGTGACGACCGCGCTCGCCCCCCGCCCCGATGCCCGCGCCATCCGGTTGCGTCCGGCGTCGGTGGTCCTGCTGGCCGTGGCCTTCGCCCTCGGCATCGTGTCGTTCGGTTGGCCGCTGTTCGCGTCGTCCTCGGCCGGTCTCGACACCTCGCACGCCGGCGACGCGCGGTGGATCATGGTGGTCCTGGTTCCGTTGGTGCTCGGCATCGTCATCGCCCAGCTGGCCGACGGCAGCATCGACGCCAAGGCGATCGCGCTGCTCGGTGTGTTGGCCGCCTGCGGTGCCGCCCTGCGGTTGCCCAGCGGGGGAGTGGCCGGGTTCGAACCGGTCTTCTTCCTGCTGGTGCCCGCCGGTCGCGTGCTCGGGCGCGGGTTCGGATTCGTGCTCGGTGCACTCACGCTGTTCGTCTCGGCCCTGCTCACCGGTGGTGTCGGGCCGTGGCTGCCCTTCCAGATGTTCGCCGCGGCGTGGATCGGGTTCTTCGCCGGCTGCCTCCCGCCGTGGCGCGGGCGCGCCGAGCTGTGGATGCTGGCGGGCTACGCCGCCCTCGCCGCGCTGGCCTACGGCCTCGTGATGAACCTGTGGTTCTGGCCGTTCCTGGCCGGATCCGACACGTCGGTCTCGTATGTCGCCGGTGCCGGACTGGCCGACAACCTGCGACGGTTCTGGGCCTTCCACCTGACCTCGTCGCTCGGCTTCGACCTGCCCCGAGCCGTGTTCAGTGCCCTGTTCATCCTCGTCGCTGGTCGTCCCCTGCTGTCGGCCCTGCGCCGCGTGGCCCGGCGGGCGGCCTTCGAACCGCCGGTGGCCTTCGTCGGTCCGCCTCCCGAGGGTTCACCCACCACTCGCTGATGTGCGACGGTGGGGCATGGCCGCCACCGTGTTCGTCACCCGCCCGCTCCCCGATCCCGGCGTCGAGGTGCTGCGCGCCGCCGGACTCGAGGTGCGGACCAACGCCGAGGACCGACCTCTCACCGCCGACGAACTGCGAGCCGGTGTGGCCGAGGCCGATGCCCTGCTGTGCATGCTCAGTGACCGCGTCGACGAGGCGTTGGTGGACGTCGCGCCGCGTCTGCGCGTGGTGGCCAATTTCGCCGTCGGGTACGACAACATCGACGTGGCCGCGGTCCGCGCCCGCGGTGTCGAGGTGACGACGACACCGGGTGTGCTCACCGACGCGACGGCGGATCTCGCCTGGGCCCTGCTTCTGGCGGCGGCGCGCAACATCGGTCCGGGCGAGAGGTTGGTGCGGTCGGGGGAGTGGCCGGGGTGGTCGCCGACGCAACTGCTGGGTCAGCCGATGCGTGGTCGTCGCCTCGGCATCTTCGGTATGGGCGCGATCGGTCGGGCGGTGGCCCGTCGCGCTCGGGGTTTCGACATGGAAGTCGTGTACCACAACCGGCGCGCGTTGCCGCCCGAGGTGGAGGCCGAACTCGGCGCGACGTACGTGTCGACCGACGAGTTGCTGCGCACCTCCGACTTCGTCTCCCTCAACGCGCCACTCAACGACGAGAGCCGTCACGTGCTCGACCGGGCCGCCTTCGACCGCATGAAGCCGACGGCGGTGCTCGTCAACACCGGGCGCGGTGCATTGATCGACGAGGCCGTGCTCGTCGACGTGCTGCGCGAGCGACGGATCGCCGCCGCCGGTCTCGATGTCTACGAGTTCGAACCGCGCGTCACCGAGGGATTGTCGACGCTCGACAACGTCGTGCTCGCACCCCACCTCGGGTCGGCCGACGTCGAGGCGCGTGCCGCCATGGTGGAGTTGTGCTCGCGCAACATCATCGAGGTGCTGGCCGGACGTCCGCCGGTCACCCCCGCGCCGGGCTGAACGGTCGGCTCCGGCCGCTCGCTCCCGCCGATCCGATCGGGCCGGTTCAGTCCGGTCGCACCGCGGCCAGCACGCCCGCCACCGTGACCAGCACGTCGACTCCGAGGTGATCGGCCAACCAGTCACGGTTGCGTCGGTGCAGCTCGTCGATCTGCTCGAAGCGGTTGAGCACCACCACCGGCCGGGCCACGTGCGCGCCCCGGTCGAGCGCCTCCAGCGACATGGTGACCGAGTTGATGGTGCCCAACTCGGGGTCGGCCACCAGAAGGACGATGTCGGGTTGCAGCAACTCGACGAGCGTGACGGTGTCGCCGTCGCGCGCCAACGGCGAGCGCACGCCACCGGCCGATTCGACCAGTGCCACGTCAGGCGCGGGCAGGGGCCAGTCGATCTCGGCCACGAGATCCTCGATGGAGAAGGGCGGTCGTTCCAGGTACTCGGCGGCCATGGGCGGTGCCATCGCCGCCGGGTACCAGCGATGACGCGGGCACACCATCGACGGTTCCTCCCCGGTGGCGGCGGCGAGGACATGGGCATCGGTCGACGAGTCTCCCGGATCGAATGACTGGGCGGGCTTGCGGGCGATCACCTCGTAGCCGGTGGCCCGCAGGTCCCGGGCGATGCGCGACGCCACCCACGTCTTGCCGATCTCGGTGCCGGTGCCCGCCACCACGACCAGTTTCCGCGGACGCAATCCGTCGAACGTCATCCGACCACCTCCTCCAGACCATCCTGACGCAGATCGTCGAGCGCGCCGGCCAGCGCCGCCACCTGCTCGTCGGTGTGGGCCGCGCTGAGCGCGATGCGCAGGCGGCTGGTGCCGACCGGCACGGTGGGCGGTCGGATGGCGGGCACGAACAGTCCCCGCTCCAGCAGTCGATGCGAGGCGGCGATGGCGTGCGCCTCGGCGCCGAGCACCACCGGAACGATGGGGGAGCGGTGGCCCGGGTGGATCCGGTCGACGTGGGCGCGCAGTCGTCGCCGCAGTCCGTCGCCCTCGGGCGACCGGATGATGTCGACGGCGGCCAGCGCCGCGGCGGCATCGGCGGGACTGAGGGCGGTGGTGAAGATGTAGGGCCGGGCCAGGTTGACGAGCAGTTCGGTCAGGGCCGTCGGTCCGGCCACGAATCCGCCGAGTGAGCCGGTGGTCTTCGACAACGTGCCCACCTGCACGACGATGACGTCGTCGTCGGTCTCCGGTGTCGGTTCCAGCACCGCGTGGGCCTCGTCGAGCACCAGCAGGGCGTCGTGACGGCCGCAGACCTCGAGCAACGCGGGCAGGTCGATGCCGTCGCCGTCCATGGAGAACACGCTGTCGGTCACGACGATGCGACGGTCGCAGCCGGGGGCGGCCAGGCACGCGTCCAGTGCGTCGAGATCGAGATGGGGGTAGGCCTGCAGTTCGGCGCCGTTGGCCCGGGCCATGCGACAACCGTCGATGATCGAGGCGTGGTTGAGTTCGTCCGAGGCGATGCGCACCCCGTGACCACCGAGAGTGGACAGCAGCCCCACGTTGGCCGCGTAACCGGTGGGGAAGACGATGGCCGAGTCCGTGTCGCGCCATTCGGCGACGGCCCGCTCGAGGTCGTGATGCACCGGACGCGAGCCCACCACCAGTCGAGACGCGGTGGCGCCGGTGCCCCAGCGTCCGATGGCGTCGACCGCGGCCGCCATCACCGTCGGATGGGAGGACAGTCCGAGGTAGTCGTTGGAGGCGAACGACACCACCTCGCGACCGTCGAGTGTGCCGGTGGGTCCGAAGGCGTCGAACCGTCGCGGCGCCCGCCACTGACCGGCCGCCACGATCCCGGCGGCCCGGTCGCGGAACCACTGCGACCACCGCCCGCTGTCGTTCACGGGCAGCACACCTCGTCGATGGCCTCGCCCAGCACGCGCACGATGCGATCGATCTCGTCGGGCGTCGAGGTGAGGATGGGCATGATCACCACCACGTCACCGAGCGGTCGCAGCAGCACACCGCGCTCGACGGCCGCGGCGCACACGCGCCGGCCCCAGCGCAGGCCATCGGTCGGGGGTGCCAACTCCACCCCCACCATGAGTCCGCGCCGGCGGATCTCACCCACCGCCGGATGTCGAGCCACTCCGTCGAGTGCGTCGCCCAACTGACGTGCGCGGTCGCGCACGTTGGCCAGCACCTCGAGCTCGTCGAACAGTTCGAGGTGCCGCAGGGCCACCGCAGCGGCCAGCGCGTTCCCCGAGAACGAGTGTCCGTGGTACAGCGTGAACTCGCTGAGGTCGGGACCGAGGAAGGCCTCGTACACACGACGCGACGCCACCGTCGCCGCCATGGGCAGGTACCCGCCGGTGAGACCCTTGCCGATGCACAGGACGTCGGGTCGGATCCGGCACTGCTCGGAGGCGAACAGCGTGCCGGTGCGGCCGAAGCCGGTGGCCACCTCGTCGACCACCAGCAGCACGCCGTGCTCGCGACAGGCGTCGGCCACACGCTCCACCGAGGCGGGATCGGTGACCAGCATCCCGGCCGCCCCCTGCACCAGCGGTTCGACGACCACGGCGGCCAACTCGTCGGCGTGGGCGGCGATGAGCGCCACCGCGGTGTCGGCCCAGCCCGGGTCGTCGTAGCCGGGAGCACGCAGCGGTTGGAACCGCAGCGGATCGAAGATGTCGGTGCCGAATCCGTCGGCGCCCACCGACAACGAGCCGATGGTGTCGCCGTGATAGGCGTTGCCCAGTGCCAGGAACCTCGTGCGAGTGGTGACGCCCTGATTGGTCCAGTACTGGAAGGCGATCTTGAGGGCCTGTTCCACCGCCGCCGCCCCGTCGGAGGCGAACAGGAAGTGCGGCTCGCTCACGGGCACGCGCGGCGCCAGGGCCTCGGCCAGCCGCACCGTCGTCGTGTTGCCGTTGCCGAGCATCGTCGAATGGGCGACACGGTCGATCTGGAGTCGCAACGCCTCGTCCAGTTCGGGCACGCGGTGGCCCAGCGTCGTCACCCACAGCGACGAGATGGCGTCGAGGTAGCGGCGACCGTCCACGTCGACGAGTTCACGGCCCTCGGCCCAGTCGACGATCACCGGCCGGTTGGCGCCGTAGGTCGACATCTGGGTGAAGCCATGCCACACCACGGCGGCATCGCGGTCGACCCACCGGTCGTGGGCGGAGGTGAGACGGTCGCTCATCCCGACAGCCTCGCACCGTCCGGGTGGCGACGTCGGCGCCATTCGTCGGCGGCCACACCCATGGGCGTGGACGGCGGTGCGTCGACGAAGGGCCACAGTTCCTCGGCGATGGACCGCCAGTCGGCGGTGGCCCTCAGTTCGCCGAGGATGGCGTACAGCCCGAGGCTGATGCGCTGGATGATCACGAAACTGGGCGGGAGGTTGGCCGCTTTCTGCATGGTGGCGTACGGGCCGCTGGTGTCGAAGAAGCGGCGCACCGTCTCCGACGCGTACTCCGGAGTGATGGTGAACGGTCCGGGATGGAGCACGAACTCGTAGAAGTGGCCGAGGTAGTCGATGACCTCGTCGTCGGTCACGTCGAGTCCGGCCGGCAGGAGACCGATACGTTCGATCGACGCACGGAACGCCGCTGGATCGTGATCGATCACCATGTGGTGGATCATCTCCTCGAACTCGGCCAGTTCGCCGTCGGCGAAACGCTTCACCAGTCCGAAGTCGAGGAAGGTGACGCGGCCGTCGCGGTGGAACAGGTAGTTGCCCGGATGGGGATCACCGTTGAACGCCGCCAGTCGGTACAGGCTGCCGAAGGCGAAGCGGTAGAGCGTTTCGCCCACCAGGTCGCGTTCGACCTGTGACCAGCCGAGCATCTCGTCCCAGCGCACACCGTCGGACAGCTCGGTGGTGAGCACCCGTCGCGTCGAGAGTTCGTCGACCACGCCGGGAATGTGGATGGTGGGGTGGCCGCGGTACCAGTCGGCGAACTGGCGTTGGTTCTCGGCCTCGAGGCGGTAGTCGAGTTCCTCGATCAGTCGGGTCCGCAACTCCGCCACCAGTGACTTGTGGTCGAGTCCGCCGAACAGCACGCCCAGCCCGGCGAAGATCATCCCGGCGTTGTCGAGATCGGAAGCCACCGCCTCGGCCACTCCCGGGTACTGCACCTTCACCGCCACCGCTCGACCGTCATGCGTCATGGCCCGGTGGACCTGACCGATCGAGGCCGAGGCGATCGGCACCGGGTCCCATTCGGAGAAGAGTTCGGTGGGCGCCGATCCCAGTTCCTCGGTGATCACCGCGGCCGCCAGTTCCGCACTCATGGGCGGGGCGGTGTCCTGCAGTTGGGCCAGCGCGCTGCGCACGTGGTCGGGGAGTCCCTGATCGAGGTACGAGGCCATCTGTCCGACCTTCATGAGCGCGCCCTTCATGTGCCCGAGCGCTTCGGCCACCTGTTCGGTGGTGCGCAGTTCGAACTCGAGGTCGAGTTCGCGTCGACGGCCGGCATCGGCGAACACGCGTCGCGCCCGATGGCGGGCCCATGCGCCTCCCGTGCGCGCGCCGAGGGCGGCCAGCCGCAGGTTGCGGCCGGCCCGGCGACGGTGGCGCACCGGCCCGTCGGTGGGGCGGCGTCGGGCCACGGTCAACGCCGCGGCCGCGGCGCCGCATAGGGCGAGGAGGGCGAGGGTCCGACCACGGCGGCGAGAGGGCACGTCGGAACGCTACGGGGCCACCGGGCCAACCACGACCGACCGGTACGGTGGCACCCGTCGGCCACCGTGGACCGGGAGGAAGCCGTGGAACCGTTCGTCACCATCGCCCAGGGCCGACTGCGAGGTCTCGAGCGCGACGGCATCGCCCAGTTCCGGGGGATCCCCTTCGCCGCCGCGCCGGTGGGGGAGCGTCGATTCGCCCCGCCCGGACCGGCACCGACGTGGGTCGGCGAGCGCGATGCGAGCGTGTTCGGTGCGCGCTCGTTGCAGGTGAGTGGAGGGGCGACCGCGCTCCTCGGTGACCGATCCGACGACGCCGACGAGGACTGTCTGTTCCTCAA
>VERC01000206.1 GCA_018882825.1 Acidimicrobiia bacterium
CGCCCTCCTCGGCCGGTGCCGCCGCCTTCCTGGCCGCGGCCTTCTTGGCCGTGGCCTTCTTCGGGGCCTCGGGCTCCTCGGGCTGGACGTCGCGGACGAGTCCCTCCTTCTCGGCCTTGCGACGAACCCGGTCGGCCTGGGCGTCGACGACGCTGGAGGAATGGCTCTTGACCCCGATCCCGAGCGCGACGCAGAGATCGAGGGTCTCCTTGTTGGTCATGCCCAACTCGCGTGCGAGCTCGTACACCCGGATGTTGCTCGGCAACTGCTACCTCGATGTTCCGTACGTCGTCCCGTCCGGCGGATGCCGTTCGGGTTCGGCCCCTCGGTGGCGAAGGACCTCCATCCTCGCACGACCACCGGCCGTGTCGACAATGGTCACTGCGTGCTCAGGTCTCCCCGGGGGCGGAAGGGGTCGCCGCTCCCTCGACCACGGGAGCGTCGGCGTCCTCGGCCCCGGCGACGAGTTCCTCGGCGGCCTGGGCGTAGGCCTCGGCCGACATGGCCTCGCCCCCCTCGGCCGGCTGCCACACCTGCTCGCCGGATTCGGGGTCGACGACCCACTCGCCCTCGGCCCAGTCCTGAGCGGCGTAGGCCTCTTCCTCGGCCAATTGGGTCTCCGACTTGATGTCCACGCGCCAACCCGTGAGCCGGGCGGCGAGGCGGGCGTTCTGGCCCTCCTTCCCGATGGCCAGCGACAACTGGTAGTCGGGGACGATCACCTCGGCGGTGCCGGTGTCCTCGTGGATCCGCACCTCCTTGACCTTGGCCGGCGACAGCGCCTTCATCACGAAGTCGGCCGGCTCGTCGGAGAAGGGGACGATGTCGATCTTCTCGCCCCGCAACTCGTTGACGACCATGCGCACGCGGGCCCCGCGGGCCCCGACACAGGCACCGACCGGATCGACGTTGGAGTCGTTCGACTGCACGGCGATCTTGGTGCGGGCTCCCGGTTCGCGGGCGCAGGCCATGATCTCCACGACACCGTCGGCGATCTCCGGGACCTCGAGTTCGAACAACCGCTTGATGAGACCGGGGTGGGTCCGACTGGTCACGATCTGGGGACCCTTGGCCGTCTTGCGCACCTCGACGATGTAGGCCTTGACGCGGGTACCGGGTTCGGGCCGCTCGTAGGGGACCTGCTCGGCCTGGGGCATGAGGGCCTCGACCCGGCCGAGATCGAGCAGCGTGTAGCGGGCGTCGGTCTGCTGGATGATCCCGGTGACGATGTCGCCCTCGCGACCGGCGTACTCCTCGTACTTCATCTCGCGCTCGGCCTCGCGGATGCGCTGGTTCATCACCTGCTTGATGGTCTGCGCCGCCACACGACCCCAGACCTCGGGCGGCGGCGTCACATCGAACTCCTCGCCGACGGGCACGCCGTCGTCGTCGAGCTCCTGGGCCATCACCCGCACGTCACCGGAGTCGGGGTCGATGACGACCCATGCGTACTCCTGCGACTCGGGGAGTCGCTTGTAGGCGGACTCGAACGCGTCGGCCAGGGCGCCGAACAGCGTGTCGACCGAGATTCCCTTGTCGATCGCCAGCGCCTGGAGCGCCTCGATGAGGTCAGGGGAGTTCATCACGACTGGATCATCTCCTCGTCGGGGGACGACGACTCGTCCCGTTTGGTGGATTGGGTCTTCGACTTCCTGGCGCTGGGGTTCCTGGCACCGGGCCCTCCGGGCTTGGGTGCCGGACCCCAGACGAAGGTGGTACGGGCCTTGGTGATCTCACCCAGGGAGAGCGTGACCGACTCGCCCACCGGTTCGTCGAGGGCGATGGTGACCGTCGAGTCGTCCGCCGCCGTCACGGTGCCGGCGAACCGACGGCCGAGGGGATGATCGGGGTAGGTCTTGACCGCCACGGTTCGGCCCACGGCCCAAACCCAGTGGGCCGGTGTGCGCAGGTTGCGTTCCAGTCCCGGACTCGACACCTCGAGGGTGTAGGCCCCGGCGATCGGGTCGTGTTCGTCGAGGGCCCGCGACACGGCGCGGGTCACCTCGGCGATGACATCGATGTCGACCCCGCCGGGGCGGTCGACGGTCACGCGCAGGACGGCGCCGGCCTGCTCGAGGTCGAACAGTTCCAGGCCCCGACCGGCCACGACGGGCTCGATCACCGCTCGCACGCGTTCGGGCACGCTCATGGGCTCGACCTCCTCTCGCAGACGGTGGACCTGTGGACGACGGACCGCAACCGCTGCCGGGAGAGACAAAAGGCGTGGGCCGGGCCCACGCCTCCGTCAGCACTGCAGAACGATTGCGAGACGGGAAGGGTACACGGACCCCGTCCCGGTCACCACTTCCGGGCCGGGACTCAATAGGCCCGGGCCACTATGGCCAGCGCGTCGGGGACGTCGTCGCCGTCGGGCAGGGAGCCGTCGGGTCGCACGAGGCATCGCACCGTCACCGAGCGGGTCGCCAGTTCGGCCTCGCCCTCCACGCCGACGGCCGCCCACGGGAGTCGGGCCCATCCGGAGGCGGCCGCCTCGGCGGCCTCGGCCACGGTGGCCACGTCGACCGTGCGGGACTCGCGTCGGGCCAGCGCCTCGTCGAACAGGCGCGTCTGGCCCGCGGCCAGCGCGGCCCTGACGGCGTCGACCACACCGCCGAGGGGCACGGCCCCCTTGGCCCCGCCTATCCGCTCGGCCAGGGTCACCACGTCATCGGCGAGGTCGCGCGGACCGAGTTCGAGACGCACGGGCACGCCCTTGAGCTCCCAGTCGGTCACGCGCCGGCCCATCGAGGTCTCGACGCGCACGTCGAGTTCGACGCGCACTCCGGCGTCGGACAACTCGGCGGCCAGGGCACGACAGCGGGCCACGACGGCGTCGTCGTCCCGAACGGCGAGCACCACGACCTGCACGGGTGCCAGTTCCGGTGGGATGCGCAGGCCGGCGTCGTCGCCGTGACACATGATCAGTCCACCGACCATGCGGGTCGACACCCCCCACGACGTCGTCCACGCCAGTTGCCGCTGTCCCTCGGCATCGAGGAAGCCGATGTCGAAGGCGCGGGAGAAGTTCTGGCCCAGTTCGTGACTCGTTCCCATCTGCAAGGCCTTGCCGTCGCCCATCATCGCCTCGCACGTCATCGTGTTGGTGGCGCCGGCGAAACGCTCCTTCGCCGTCTTCCGACCGGTCACCACCGGAATGGCGAGCACGTCGCGCATGAACGAGGCGTAAACCTCGTGGAGGATGCGTTCGGCGTAGGCCCGCCCGTCCGCCTCGCTCGCGTGCGCCGTGTGTCCCTCCTGCCACAGGAACTCACTGGTGCGGAGGAACACGCGGGGCCGCAGCTCCCAGCGCACGACGTTGGCCCACTGGTTCAACAGCAGGGGGAGATCGCGGTAACTCTGCACCCACTTGGCCATGAACTCGCCGATCACCGTCTCGGAGGTGGGGCGCACCACGATCGGCTCCTCGAGCTCCTTCCCGCCGGCCACGGTGACGACGGCCAGTTCGGGGGAGAACCCCTCGACGTGCTCGGCCTCGCGGGTGAGGTAGTCCTCGGGGATGAACAGCGGGAAGTAGGCATTGCGGGCCCCGGCAATCTTGATGCGCCGATCGACCTCGGCCTGCATCTGCTCCCAGATCGAGTAGCCGTAGGGACGGATCACCATCGTCCCGCGCACGGGACCGTTGTCGGCCAGTTCGGCCTTGGCGACGACGTCCTGGTACCAGCGGGGGAAGTCGTCGGCCTGGGGGGTGAGGACGGGAGCGGCCATGGCGGCCGATGCTAGGCGTCGGCCGCGTCAGTCCAGCGACCGGATGTGCTGGATCCTCTCGGCGACGTGATTGGCGTCGTCGCCCTTCTCGTCGAGGAGCGCGGCGCGGTCGGCCTCGGCTTCGGCAGCAGCGCTCTCGTCACGTCGACGCAGCGCCTCCTCCACTCCCCCCTCGTCGATGATCTGCGCCCATTCGACGAGCGCGTCGACCATCTCCGATTCGGGGACGACCTTCACCACTTCGCCCTTGACGAACAGATGGCCGCGCTTGCGCCCGGCGGCGATGCCGAGGTCGGCCTCACGCGCCTCACCCGGACCGTTCACCACACAGCCCATCACCGCCACCTGGATGGGGACCTCCAGTCCGTCGAGCGCCTCCTGCGCCGCGCGCGACACCTCGATCACGTCGACCTCGGCCCGGCCACACGAGGGACAGGCGATCAGGTCGAGTCCACGACGCTCACGCAGTCCCAGACTCTCGAGCAGCCACCGTCCGGCGCGCACCTCCTCGACGGGATCGGCGGTGAGCGAGTACCGGATGGTGTCACCGATGCCCTCGGCCAGAAGGGTGGCGATCCCGGCCGTGGCCTTCACCAGTCCGGCCGGCGGCGGACCCGCCTCGGTGACCCCGAGGTGCAGGGGGAAGTCGACCGTGTCGGCCATGAGCCGGTAGGCGTCGATCATCAACGCGACATTCGAGGCCTTGACCGAGATCTTCACGTCGTCGAAGTCCACCTCGGCGAACAGTTCCAGTTCGCGCACCGCCGACTCGACCATCGCCTCGGCCGTGACGCGACCTCCGTACTTCTCGTAGAGCTCGGGATCGAGCGAACCGCCGTTCACCCCGATGCGGATGGGAATGCCTCGATCGCGGGCCTCGGCGGCGACGGCCTTGATGTGCTCGGGACGTCGGATGTTGCCGGGATTCAGACGCAGACCCTGCACCCCGGCCTCCATCGCCTCGAGGGCGCGGCGGTACTGGTGATGGA
>VERC01000207.1 GCA_018882825.1 Acidimicrobiia bacterium
GTACGTCTCGGGCAGATGGAGCGGCGGGGCATCGGTGTCGATCATCGTTCCTCCCTGTTCCGGTCGTCGTCAGTCGCCGAGGATCAACGCCATGCGCTGGGTCGTGTCGATCCATTCCTCGACCATGTCGCGCATGACCTCGCGCGTCGGTCGCACCTTGTCGAGTCGTCCGACGATCTGCCCGACGGGGAATCCGACGAGTTCTCGTGAACCGGCCCGGATCGTGCGACGTCCGGCCTCCTGATGGAGGATGCCCTGCAGCGGCATGGGCAGCGTGCCGGGCGACTCCGGGCCCTCCCACGCCTCCGTCCACGCGGTTCGCAGCTGACGCGCCGGCTTACCGGTCATGGCCTTCGACCGCACGGTGTCCCGTGAGGTCGCCGCCAGCATGTTCTCCAGAGCGATGGGATTGGTGTCGGCCTCGGCCACGGTGAGCCACATCGAGCCGGTCCACACACCCTGGGCACCGAGCGCCAGCGCGGCGGCCATCTGCCGTCCGGTGGCGATGCCACCGGCGGCGAGCACGGGGACGTCGGGGCCGACGGCGTCGACCACCTCGGGCACCAGCACCATCGTCGAGATCTCACCGCAGTGACCACCGGCCTCGGTGCCCTGGGCCACGATCACGTCGACACCGATGGCCACCTGTCGCTCGGCGTGGACCTTGGAGCCGGCCAGACCGCCGACCAGCAGGCCGGCCGCATGGGCCCGTTCGATCACGTACAGCGGCGGTGGCCCGAGCGCGTTGACGATCATCCGCACGTCGGGGTGGGCGAGGCAGACCTCGACCTGACTGGGTCCCATCTCGTCGACGCCGAGACCGGCGGCGGCCACCGGCCCACCCTCGAGTTCGGGAGGGAGCTCCGGCACGCCATGACGCTCGAGCAGGGAGTCGACGAACTCCCGGTGCTGCTGAGGAATCATGGCGTCGAGCGACTCGAACGATGCGTCCTCCCCACCGCCCTTGCCTACGTAGTTGACCGGCATGGCGAAGTCGACGCCGTACGGGCGCCCGCTGACGTGGTCGTCGATCCACGCCAGTTCGATCTCCAACTGCTCCGGCCCGTAGGCCAGCGCCCCGAGGACGCCGAATCCGCCGGCGTTGGTGACGGCGGCCACGACGTCCCGGCAGTGCGAGAAGGCGAAGATCGGGAATTCGATCCCGAGACGCTGGGCGATCGGTGTGGTCATGTTGCTCCCCCTCCGGACCGCAGCGGGCCGCCCCTCGGCATGTGACACAAGCACGCCCGGTCGGGACTCAACGTAACATGACGGGCACCAACGACCGACCCCCGCGAGGAGCATCGATGAGGACCCGAGCCGCCGTTCTGTACGGACCGCACACCGAGTACGTGATCGAGGAGATCGAGCTCGACGATCCCAAGGAGAACGAGGTCCTCGTCCGGTTCGTGGCTTCCGGGATGTGTCATTCCGACGAGCACATGGTCACCGGTGACATGGCCATGGACCCGGCCATCGTGGAGATGCTCGGCTGGCAGCAGTACCCGATCATCCTCGGCCACGAGGGCGCCGGCGTGGTGGAGAAGGTCGGTCCGGGCGTGACCGAACTGGCGGTGGGTGACCACGTGGTGACGTCGTTCGTGCCCTCCTGCGGGCGGTGCCCCTCGTGCGCGAAGGGTCAGCAGAACCTGTGCGACTCGGGCGCCTACCTGCTGTCGGGCCGTCAGGCCGACGGTACGGCCCGACATCACGCGCTCGACGGTTCCGACATCGCCACCATGTGCTGTCTGGGCACGTTCGCAGAGCACTCGGTGATGAACATCAACTCGTTGGTCAAGGTCGAACCGGACCTTCCCCTCGACAAGGCCTGTCTCGTCGCCTGTGGCGTGACCACCGGTTGGGGCTCGGCCACCTACGCCGGCGATGTGGCCCCCGGCGACACGGTCGTCGTCATCGGCACCGGCGGCGTCGGCATGAACGCCGTGCAGGGTGCGGCGATGGCCGGCGCCCGTCACGTGATCGCCCTCGATCCGGTGGAGTTCAAGCGCGAGCAGGCGATGAAGTTCGGCGCCACGCACAGCGCGTCGACACCGGAGGAGACGATGGCGCTGCTCGGAGAACTCACCTGGGGTCGCAACGCCGACGTCGTCATCAACACCGTCGGTGAGGGCAAGGGCTCGGATGTCGAGACCTACATGAACATGGTGGGCAAGGGCGGGAAGCTCGTGTTCACGTCGGTGGCCAACATGAACGACAACGACGTGACCCTCAACCTCTTCGCTTTCGCCATGCAGCAGAAGTCGCTGGTGGGCACGATCTTCGGCTCGGCCAACCCGCGCTCGGACATCCCCAAGCTGCTCGGCCTCTACCGCTCGGGCAATCTGAAGCTCGACGAACTCGTCACCCGCACGTACAGCCTCGACGAGATCAACCAGGGCTACCAGGACATGCGCGACGGGAAGAACATCCGGGGCGTCATCGTCTACTGACGCAGTTCACCCGAGGCGGTTCGATCAGCGGATCTCGCGGCGCACGGGCGCGGCGTGGCACCCGCATTCGATCGACCCGTCGCACGGTCCACTGCGCCCGACCGGAGCGAACCGGTCGGGATGGGCCACCCTGCCCTCCACCGTGCCGGCGAAGAAGCAGCCGCAGGCATCACACACCCAGCCGTCCTTGGTCGCCTCGATCAGGGAGACCTCGGGGATTCCGAACGATGCCGCCACCGTCGCGGTCGACCGGGACCACCGACCCCGTCGACGGGCCGCCGGTGAGGCGGGCGCGCCGGCGGGAGGGTCGCCCCTGACGGCCCCGATGGTGGCCAGGGCGATCAGGTCGACGAGGGCGGTCATGTCGGCGGGGCCGGCCATGCGGCCGGCGCGGATGGTGGCGTCGAACACGGCGAGATCCTCGAGCACGCCGACGACGAGTCGCCCGTGATCGAGCGGCGGGCGCCGAACACCCTCACCCCCACACGATGACCGCTCGAGATGTGCCACGACCGCGTCGAGCAGCGGCTCGGGCTGCACGAATCCGCCCCCGAGCAGGAAGGTGTGGGTGACGGCGGTGGTCACCATCCGCTGCCAGTGATCCTCGATCGTGGCTCGATGGGACCCGCGGTACTCGATCGTCCGTTCGTCGGGAGCCAGATGATCGACGAGCAGCGCGCCCAACTGGATCCGCAGGAGGTCCACCGCCGTCTCGTGATCCTCCGACGGCATCCCCAGTTGCGCGGCCACGAACGCCCGCTCCAGGACGAGACTCGCCCGCTGGCGATCGATCTCGTCCACCGTCGTCACCGGGTCGGGCGATTCCACCTCTGTATGGTGACCCATCGACGACGCCGGACGACAACCGCGACCGCGGACCGACCGGCCGGGACCCAACGCGACGAGGGGCCGAGGGGTCCCGGGAAGAGAGGGCGGAGATGTTCGAGTTGATGGGGCGCACCGCACTGGTGACAGGAGCGGGCCAGAACGTCGGTGCCGGCATCGCCCGGGCGTTGGCCGCCCAGGGCGCGGCCGTGGCCGTCAACGACTTCGTGCCCGAACGGGCGCAGGCCCAGGCCGAGCAGATCGTGGCCGCCGGCGGCCGAGCCGTCGCCGTCCCCTTCGACGTCACCGACTACGACGCCGTCGTCGCCGGCGTCGCTGCGGCGGTGGCCGAGTTGGGACCGATCGACATCCTCGTCAACAACGCCGGGAACGGCGGTGCGCATGGCATGGTGCCGACCCAGTTCCGGGACTCGGATCCGGCGGACTGGCGCGGACCCATCGACGTCAACCTGTACGGCGTCATGAACTGCTCGCACGTGGTCATCAACCCGATGCGAGAGCGCGGATGGGGTCGCATCATCACCATCGCCTCGGGCGCCGGATTGATCGGACTGCGGCTCGGGGTGTCGCCCTATGCCGGCGGGAAGGGCGGAGCGATCGGCTTCATGCGTCATCTGGCCATCGAGAACGCCCGGGATGGCGTCACGGCCAACACGCTGGCCATCGGTCTGATGGAGTTGAAGGACCGCACCCACACCGAGGCGCTGGCCCGCCAGATCCCGGTGGGCCGGACCGGCCGACCCTCCGACATCGCCACCGCCGTGGTGTGGCTGGCCGCCCCGGAGTCGGAATGGGTCACCGGTCAGACGATCCAGATCAACGGTGGGAGCACGACTTCCTGAGCGGCGACGTCGATCCCCGACCGGGCGCCCCTAGCCTCGGGGTGTGGAGCCGACGACGACCACTTCGACGCTCATCGGACCGAACGGGACGGTTCCCGGTCTCGGGTTCATCGAACAGCAGGTGCGCCCGCGCCAGGACGCCAGTGGCGAGCGTGCCGCCGGGGTGCCGCTGCTCCTCGGAGGCGTGGTGATGATGGCGGTGGTGGTGACCGTGTTCCACCGGGCGTGGAGGGTCCGACGACGGGCCGAGCGATCGGCCGATCGCACCGTCTAGCGGGACCGCAGCAGGGCCAGCAGACGCAGGATCTCGAGGTACAGCCACACGATGGTGACGGTGACCCCGAAGGCGGCGTACCACTCCATGCTGCGCGGCGCCGTCCCCGACTTGACCGACTTGTCGATGAACTCGAAGTCGATGGCCAGGTTCATGGCGGCCACGATGACGATCACGACGCTGATACCGATCCCGAGCAACGAGGGCTGACGCCAGAAGGTGATGTCGGCGCCGAAGATCGACAGCACCCACGTCACGAGGTACATCACCGCGATGCCCATGGTCGCCGCCAGGG
>VERC01000208.1 GCA_018882825.1 Acidimicrobiia bacterium
GGCCACCACGTCACCAACTCACTGTCGCTCGCCCTCACCGCCGGTCTGGTGTGTCCCGGGACCGGCGTGGTGCTGGCCCCGGTGGTCGCACGTCGGGGACGACTGGCGCGGGCCGGTAGTCGTCTGGCCACGATCGGCTACGCCATGCCCGGTCCGGTGGTGGCCGTCGGGGTCGTCGTGACGTTGGCGGCCATCGATCGCGGACGGTGGCTCCCGGGCGACATCATCCTCGTGGGGTCGGTCATCGGCCTGGTCTTCGCCCTGGTGGTCCGGTTCATGGCCATCGCCTTCCAGGGAGCCGAGTCCGGTCTCGACAAGGTCCCGCCAGCTTCGGTCGACAGTGCGCGACTGCTGGGCGCGGGGCCGCTCCGGGTCGCTCTCGCCGTCGAGATCCCCGCCGTCCGTTTCGGACTGTTGGCGGCGGCGGCGCTCCTGTTCGTCGACATGATCAAGGAGTTGCCCATCACCCTGCTGTTGCGACCCTTCGGTGTGGACACGCTCTCGGTGTGGGTCTGGCAGGCGACGTCCGAGAGTCTCTGGACCCAGGCGGCGCTGCCGTCGCTGGTCATGGTCGCCGTGGGGATGGTGGCCGTCGGTGCGTTGCTGGTGGCCCTCGATCGGGGTGCCGAGGTCGTGTCGTGAGCGTGCCCCTCGGTGAGCGGAGCACGACGCTGCGCGCCCGCGATGTCCGGTGCACCCTCGGTGGCGAGACGGTGTTGCCGGGCGTGGACATCTCCGTCGGTGCCGGCGAACTCGTGACTCTCGTCGGACCGAGCGGTTGCGGGAAGTCCACGCTCCTGCGTTGTCTCGCCGGTCTGGTGCCGCTGCAGTCGGGAAGGATCGAGATAGCCGGACGCGACGTCACGAACGTCCCGGCCGAGAAGCGGCAGGTGGGGTTGGTCTTCCAGGACAACGCGTTGTTCGGTCACATGCGGGTCGACCGCAACGTCGGTTTCGGAGTGCGTCACCTTCCCCGCCGGGACCGGGCGGCCCGGGTCGCCGCGATGCTCGAACTGGTGGGTCTGGCGGGACTGGCGCGTCGCTATCCCCATCAGTTGTCCGGGGGAGAGCAACAGCGCGTGGCGTTGGCCAGGGCGTTGGCGCCGGCGCCGGCGATCGTGCTGCTCGACGAACCCTTCGGGGCACTGGACGAGGTGTTCCGCGAGGAGTTGGGTTGGGAGGTCCGGACCATCCTCGCCGACACCGACACGGCGGCGGTCCTGGTGACCCACGATCGACGTGAGGCCCTGTCGCTCGGTGACCGGGTGGCGGTGATGCACGACGGTCGCATCGTCCAGTGCGCGACGCCGGCCGAGGTTTACCGATCGCCGACCGATCGCTTCGTGGCCGACTTCATCGCCACCTCGTCCCACCTGCCGGCGGCCCGCCCCGGAGAGGGACTGGTGCGACCCCACGAGGTGCGAGTGCGAGCAGGGGGCCCATGCGTGGTGGAGCGGGTCGTGTTCATCGGCCCGGGGTATCGCTACACGGTCCGCACCGCCGACGGCGCGCTGCTGGTCGCCGATCTCGGACCGACCGAGCCCCTGTCGGCCGGAGCGGCCTGTGACGTCGAGATCGTTCGATCGCCCCTCGCCCCGACCTCGACCGAGGCCACCGGAACTACCATCGCGCCGTGACGGAGCGGACCATCTGGGTGGACATCACGTCATCGATGACCAATCGGGCTCGGCGGGTCTCGGGGATCCAACGGGTCGAGTTGGAAGTGACCCTGGGGCTGGCCGACGTGCTGCCGGTGGAATTCGTCCACTACGACTTCCGTGCCCGGCATTTCGTCTCCGTCACCCGCCACGAGGTCGCCGAACGTCGACGCCTGCTCGTCACCGAGGGGTCCGAGGTCTCGATGCCGGTCATGGCGCCGGAGAGAGCCGGGCGGGCTCGGGTCGGGGCCTGGGTGACGTCGAGGATCCCGGATCGGCTCCGACCCGACCTCGCCATGAACGCGGCCTGGCGCGTCGAGAAGGCGGTGGCGTCGGCCGCCCGACGAGGACGACGCGGACTGGAGCGGCTCCTCTTCGTCGGGCGATCGCAGGAACTCCTCGATCGACGAACGCCCGGCGGACGACCCGGCGACCTCGTGCTCTGTCTCACCATGCACTACCGGCCCGACGTCATCGACGAATTGCGGGCCTGGGTGAGCGGTCGACAGATGGAACTCGTCACCGTCGCCTATGACGTCGTGCCGTCCATCGCCCCGCAGTTCTCGACCCTCGACCCCTCGGTGTTCGATGCGATCTTCTGCAAGTTGGTGACGCTCTCGACGAAGTTGGTCACCATCTCCGAATGCTCGGCCAACGACATCCGCGGCCTGTGCACTCGTCAGGGGATCGACTGCCCGCCGATCGACGTCCTCCGACTGGCGTCGGCGTTGACACAGGCGACGCTGCGCCGACCCGAAGGGGTCGTCCTCCCCGACGAGTTCGTGTTGTGCGTCGGAACGGTCGAGCCGCGCAAGAACCACGGGCTCCTGCTCGACGTCTGGGAGTCCTTCTCCCGCGACCGGGTAGCCGACGCGCCCGTCCTCGTGATCGCCGGTGCTCCGGGCTGGCTCGTGGAGGAGACGATGCACCGGATCAACTGCGCCCCGGAACTGCGCCAGAACGTCGTCTTCGTCGACTCACCTTCGGATCCGGAACTCCACTGGCTGTTCCGCAACTGCACGTTCACCCTCTACCCATCGCTCTACGAGGGCTGGGGACTCCCGGTGACCGAGTCGCTCGACAGCGGGAAGGTCTGCCTCACCACCGATCGAGGCAGCCTCCTCGAGGCCGGAGAGGGTCTGGCCATCCATCTGGACGCCACCGACCGCTTTGTCTGGCGCGAGGCGATCCTCGACCTGTGGCGCAACGTCGAGCGTCGGCAGCGACTCGAACAACGGATCCGGGAGGATCGTGAACCCCGAGCGGTCGGTGCCGTTGCAGCCGACCTCGCCGACTTCCTGGCGGCGCGTCGAACCGCTGTCGATCACGGTCGGTGAGCCGGGGATGGCATGGCCATCCCCGGAGACGTCGGCGCAGTCCGGTCACCGTTCGGCGAACAGCATGATGCAGGCGCCGTTGGGGTGTCCGAGGTCGTCGTGGAGGACGTCGATCCGGGGGTGGCCCAACTCCGTGAGCACCGTCACCAGACCCTCGCGTGCCATCCACAGCGCCGAACTCTCGGGGCCGCCGCAGAACCCTCCTCACTGCAGCGACTCGAGGTAGTTGCGCCGGTGAAGTTCGAATTCATGTCCGTGCCACGAAACCGTCTCGAGCTCGGGAACGAACATCCGCGTCTGGCTCGGATCGGCTGCCACCACCTCCGGTTCGAAGTAGTGGGTCCAGATGGCGACCCGGGAGGCCACCCGGGCGATCGACTCGAGCAGGCCCAACGGATCGGGCGAGTGATAGAGCACGCCGCTGGCCACCACGAGGTCGAACCGTTCGTCGGTCTCCTGGAGGTAGGGCATGAAGTCGCCGAGCAGGAACGAGCATCGATCGAGTCCGAGCACCTCCTTGACGATGAGGCACTTCACGAAGGCCCTGGAGTTCGACTCGATGGACACGACCGTGGCCCCGGCCTCGTGCAGCATGGACGTGTGTCCGGCCTCGAGAGGGCCGAGTTCGAGCACGCGCTTTCCCTGCACGCCGCCGGCGCGCTCGATCGTCCACGTGATGCGCGGATCCTCGAACAGGGGAGTGGTGCCCGCCGTCAATCCGGTCGAGGCGGGGAAGCTCGACGACCACTCCCCGGCGAAGATGTCGATGGCTGCCTGACGGCTGGGGGCGCTCCGCACGTACTGGTCGAGGATGCCCTCGCTGACCGGCGCGGGAGCCTCCGTGCGCGCAGCATCGTGCGTCGGTGTCGGGCCGTGCTTCCGTCGCCGCAACATGCACTGCACCCCCTGGCCGGACACCGAATCGGCGTTCGTCCCTCTCCGCGGTGTTCCGACGCAGATTACGGGGTCTCGGCTGCGGGAACCTTCATTCAGGTGTGCCGTCTCCGTTCCTCAGGGATCGGCCGGGCGCGAGCCTGTAGGGTCCGCGCCGCAGAGCCGCCGACCACCCGGCCGCCGGTCGGGTCCGTTGCCAACGAGGAACCATGCATCCTGGAGTCCACGCCGCCCAACGTCCCCGCGACGCCGCGGTGGCCATGGCCACCGATGACGTCGTCGTCACCTGGGCCGAACTCGAAGCCCGATCGAACCGCCTGGCCCACTTGCTTCGGTCGCGCGGGCTCGATGTGGGTGATCACATCGCCGTGTTCCTCGACAACGACCCGCACTACTTCGAGATCGTGTGGGCGGCGCTGCGGTCCGGGATGTACGTCACTCCCATCAACTGGCATCTCGGCTCCGACGAGGCCGGGTACATCGTCGCCGACTGCGACGCCGCTGCGCTCATCACCACCGGCCGGTTCGCCGACGTCGTGCGGGGATTCGGCGCGGCCCTTGACGGTGTCTCGATCCGGCTCTCGATCGACGGTGGACTCGATGGTTTCGAGGACTACGAAGCCGCTCTCGGCACCCAACCCGACACGCCCATCGCCGATGAGACCGAGGGTGCGGTGATGCTCTACTCCTCGGGAACCACCGGCCGACCGAAGGGCATCAAGCCGCCGCTGTCTGGCGCGCCGTTCGGCACCGCCAACCCCCTGGTGATGCTGCTCCAGTTCGTCTACCT
>VERC01000209.1 GCA_018882825.1 Acidimicrobiia bacterium
ATCTCGTAGTTGCCGTCGGCGTCGACGTCGATGTCGTCGTCACGCAGCACACCCGAGGTCTGCGTGGCGTAGGCGCCGTCGGCGGCACCGGCCTCCATCGTGAACGAGGTGTAGACGGCACCGGCGAGGTTGCCGCGCACGATGTACTCGTGACCCGGTGCCACCGGGGTCTCGTAGTACACGGCGTCGGAGTTGTCACCGGTGAACGAACGGGTGGGAGACACGATCCGGTTGAACACCGGCCGCTCCGGATCGAACTCCTGATGCGAGAACAGGGCGCTCTGCAGGATGTGGGTCAGGTTGCGGAAGCCCTCGGCGACATCGTCGTCACTCATGGCCGGACCGGGTACGACCCATTCGTCACCGGCTCGGGCCAACAGGGCCACCAACTCGTCGTACTTGGCGCGCGACTTCAGTTCGCCCACTTCTCCCCCTCGACTCGTGGAGCCGACATCCTCGCGGAGAATGCCGCGGCCTGCACGCTCCGGAAAGGGGAGAGCGGACTACGGTCCGAGGCCGACGAAGGGGGAGACATGACCACGAATGCGGACCGCATCGCCGAGGCGCTCGACTACCTCGACATCCGGCGACTCCAGAACCGCTACGCCGACATCGTCACCCGACGGGAATGGTCCGAGCTGCACGAGATCATGCGCCCCGAGTGCACGCTGGAGTTGGACCTCGGCGACGACTCGAAAGCCTTCCACGGCCCGACCGAGATCGGTGACTTCATCGGTGGTTCCCTCGAACAGTTCTCCTTCTTCGAGTTCGTGATCCTGAACACCGTGATCGAGGTCGACGTCGCCGCCGGCACGGCCGGTGGTCGCATGTACATGCAGGAACTGCGCCAGAACGTCTCCGACGGTCGACGGACGAACGCGTACGGGGTGTACCACGACCGCTTCGAGCGTCATGACGAACGGTGGTGGCTCGCCCGACGTCGGTATGCATCGTTCTCGCGCACGATCGCTCCGGGACCGGAGAACGAGCAGGTGGTGTTCCCCTTGAAGCCGCTGGACCTCGGCTCCCTCTGAGCGGTCAGTCGTCGTGGATGGTGACGCGGTGGAGCACCCGCGTCGCGTCCCCGTAGTCGTTGACCGCGTAGTGCATGGTGACGCGGTTGTCCCACAGGGCCGCATCACCGGCCCGCCATGACCACCGGGTGGAGAACTCGGGCTTCTCGCAATGATCGAAGAGCATCGAGAGGATGCCGGTCGACTGACCGATGTCCATGCCCTCGATGCGGGTGGTCCAGCCCCGGTTGACGAAGAGCGCTCGTCGCCCGGTCTCGGGGTGGGTGACCACCATTGGATGCGTCGTGGAACCGGTGAGGCCGGGCCGACCGTGCACTGCGGAGAGTCCGTCGAGCATGTCGCGTACGGCCGGGTGCAACGACTCGTAGGCGGCGTACTGGTTCGACCAGATGGTGTCACCGCCCTTGTCGGGACTCACCACCATCGACAGCAACGAACCCTTGGGCGGACGAGCGGTGAAGGTGACGTCGGTGTGCCACGCGTTGGCACGACCGGCCGGTTCGGCGGC
This sequence comes from Acidimicrobiia bacterium, assembly GCA_018882825.1. GTDB lineage: Bacteria > Actinomycetota > Acidimicrobiia > Acidimicrobiales > Acidimicrobilacustridaceae > Acidimicrobilacustris. The sequence continues at coordinate 1,543 of VERC01000209.1, forward strand.
GTCGAGCACCAGCACTTCGCCGGCGGGACCGAGCGTGGTCTGGTTGCGGTGATCGTCATCGCCCCGGGTGGTGGCCGCCAGACGACCGAATCGTGAGCCGAGTTCGATGTGCTGGTCCATGGTGAGGTGCAGTCCGGGGAAGAACAGCACGAGGTTCTCGAGCCATGCCGCGTGCAGACGGGCGAAGTCCTCGTCGCGCACGCCATCGGAGAGGTCGAGACCGGTCACCCTGGCCCCCAGGGCCTGGGGCAGGGGTGTGATGTCGAGCGACATGGGCTCACCTCCTCGATCGACGAGTCTCGCGCAGGCCCGTCTCAGGTCGACAGCGTGACCGGGCCACCATCAGCATCGCGGGCCTCGATGGCACGTTCACCGCGCGGCGCACCGGCCGCACCCAGAGCGGCGAGGATCTCGAAGGCCACGTCGGTGGCAGTGGTACCGGGTGGTTGCCGGAGCGTGGCCCCTTCACGGTCCTCGTCGAGTTGCCAGCCCCGGCCATCGAGGGCATCGGCCACGTTGCGCAGTCGCGACGCGCTGAGATCGGCGAAGCGGACGACGAGCACGGTGCTGCCCCCGCCCTTGACGTTGCACACCACCCGATGCCAGCCGTCGGGCGCCGACACGATGGCGGCAGCCTCGACCCGGTTGACCATCACGTGTTGGCGCAGGTCGACGACGACCTCGGACAGCACGCCCACGGCATCGAAGTCGTCGAGATCGATGACGGGTCCGGGCATGGCCCGAGCCTCGCACACCTCGTGCGGGCCGGTCCTAGGATCGCCCGGTGGCCACCGAGGGAACCGAGCAACGCGAACCGGTCGCGATCGTGACCGGCGCGGCGCGAGGCATCGGTGCCGCGGTGGCCGCCCGACTGGCCGACCGCGGTCTGCACGTCGCCCTGGTCGATCTCCCCCACGAACTGTCGGCCGAGGCCGCCCACACCGGCCCGTGGCGCCACGCGTCGGGCACCGATCTCGATGCCGCCACCGCCCGCTGTGGGGCGCGGGGCCACCCGCATGTGGCCGACGTGCGCGATCCGGTGGCGCTGCGCCGGGTGGTCGACGAGGTCGTGGCCCATCACGGCACCGTCGATGTCGTGGTGGCCGCCGCCGGGGCCCAGGCCGGTGGCGCACCGTTGTGGGAGACCGACGACGACACCTGGCGGTGGATGGTGGAGGCGAACCTCACCGGCGTGTTCAACCTGGCCCGGGCCACCATTCCCGAGATGCTGCGCGTCTCGCCCCGTCGCGGCCGCTTCGTGGCCATCGCCTCGGCCGCCGCCCACACCGGCCTGCCGCTGCTGTCGGCCTACACCGCCGCCAAGTCCGGCGTGGTGGGGCTGGTGCGTTCGCTGGCCGCCGAACTCGGCGACACCGGCATCACCGCCAACGCGGTGTGCCCGGGCTCGACGCGCGGCCACATGCTCGATGCCAGCGGCGCCATCTACGGGCTGACCGACGCGCAGGCCTTCGCCGAGCAGGCCCGGATCGGCCGGCTGATCGAACCCGACGAGATCGCCTCCACCATCGAATGGCTGTGTCTCGACGCACCCGGGGCCCTGACCGGTGAGGTCATCGACGTCGACGGCGGGTTCCGGGGATGACGGCGTTCGACCGCAGGACCGTGGAGTCCATCGCCGGCGACGTCGTCGGTCGGACCGACGAGATCGAGGTGGTGGTGGCGGCGCTGGCCGCGGAACGCCATGTGCTGCTCGAAGGTCCTCCCGGAACGGGGAAGTCGTCGTTGCTGCGATCGCTGGCCCGCGCCGCCGGCGTGACGCTGGTGTTCGTGGAGGGCAACGCCGAACTGACACCGGCCCGACTGGTCGGTTCGTTCGACCCGGCCCGGGTGTTGTCCGACGGGTACTCGGCCGACGTGTTCCTCGACGGTCCGCTCACCGAAGCCATGCGCGAGGGTGCGCTGCTCTACATCGAGGAGATCAACCGGGTACCAGAGGAGACGCTCAACGTGGTGATCACCGCCATGAGCGAACGGGAGTTGCACATCCCGCGCCTGGGACGGGTGGCGGCCGAACCCGGATTCAGGATCGTGGCGGCCATGAACCCGTTCGACGCCATCGGCACGGCACGGATCTCCTCGGCGGTCTACGACCGTGTGTGTCGCGTGGCCATGGACTACCAGTCCGCCGAGCAGGAGGCCGAGATCGTGGCCCGCGAAGCGGGCGTCACCGGACGCGGACCGCTCGGGCGTCGCGCCGTGCGCGTGACGCGGGCGACTCGTGAACACCCTGACGTGCGCGTCGGCTCGTCGGTGCGCGGTGCCATCGACCTCGCCCTGCTGGCCGATCGTCTGGCCGATCTGCGCGGCGAGGACGTGACCGACGAACGAACAGGACTCGATGCCGCACTGGCCGCGCTGTCGGGACGACTGCGCGTGCGCGACGGGTGCGGACGGACACCGGAGTCGATCGTGCGCGAGCTGTGGGACGCGCAGCGCTCGACCGACGAACTCGGGTCGGACGCCGGAGGTGACGGCCCAAAAGTGTGAGTCCCCCTTCGGGGGGACGCGCACCTCAACAGGCACCTGACGAGGAGCGCACCCTCGAAGGTGAACAGGCGCAGGACGCATTGGCCGAGTCGGGTCGACGCTCGACCTCGCGCCGTGAACTCGAACGACACGAATCGTTCCGCGAGATCTCTCCCGAGGTGGGTGTGCTCGACGAGCAGGCGTTCGACGATGCGCTGCGCGAGGATCCCGACGAAGCGCTCGGACTGCTGGCCGATCTGGTGGGCGCCACCGACGAGCGTCTGCGCGACCTGGCCCGGACCCTCGCCGGTCGGGTGGTGATCGATCTGGTGCGCACCGGGATCCCCCGACGTCGCGGCATCGGTCGACTGCGACATCGTCCGGCCGATCTCGGTGGTGAGCTCGACGTGGAGCGCAGCCTCGACACCATCGCTGCAGCCAGGGCCCGGGGCGAAAGCCCGGCACTCGACGAGTTGTGGTCGCGGGAGTGGTCACGACCCGACATCGCGTTGTGCGTGTTGTTGGACCGGTCCGGGTCGATGGAGGGTCGGCGCCTGGCCACCTCGGCGGTGGCGGCGGCCGCCGCCTACTGGCGCGCGCCCCATGAC
>VERC01000210.1 GCA_018882825.1 Acidimicrobiia bacterium
ACCTCGTGCTGGTGGCGCGCCGCACCGGTCCGCTGGAGGAGACCGCCTCCCGCCTGCGAGGTCAGGTCGAGGTGCGCACGGCGGCGATCGATCTCACCGCCGAGGACATGGGCGAGCGACTGGCCGAGCTCACCGCCGATCTCGACGTCGGACTCGTCGTGTACAACGCAGGCGCCACGCACGGGATACCGGCCTTCCTCGATGACACCGTCGAGGACCGCCTGATGCTCGTGCGACTCAACTGCATCGGACCGGTGCGCGTCGCCCACCACTTCGGAGCCCGGCTCGTCGCTCGGGGACGGGGCGGGATGATCTTCCTCACCTCGATGTCGTCGGTGGCGGGTGCGGCACGCGTCGTGACCTATTCGGCCACCAAGGCCTTCGACCTCGTTTTCGCCGAGGGCCTGTGGGCCGAGTTGCGTCCCCATGGCGTCGACGTGCTGGCCCTGGTGGCCGGCGCCACCCGCACCCCGGCCATGTCCTCGAGCGGTGCCCGCATCGGCAGCGACGAGTTCCCCGGAATGGATCCCGACGAGGTGGCCGCCGAGGGACTGGCCCATCTCGGCGAGGGCCCGACGTGGGTGGCCGGGGACACCAACCGGGCCACGTACGAGATGCTGCGTTCGCTGCAGCGACGCGACGTGGTCACCGCCATGAGCGACGCCACCCGGTCGCTCTACGGCCTCGACGGCTGAGCGCTCAGAACGGCAACTTGTCGGCCTGCAGCACGCGCAGCTCGTCGAAGATCCGACGACAGGCACCCTCGTCGTCCGGGGACAGAGGATCGGCGCACAGCGCCCGGAAGGCGAGGTCGGCGTCACCGGTGAGCGCCGCCTCCACCACCATGTCCTGCAGCCGCACCTGCGTGTCGATCCATCCGGCCAGCGGCTCACCGAGCGGCGCCATCGACTCCGGGTGGATGCCCTCGGCATCCACCGTCGCGCCGACCTCGACGATGGCGCCATCGGCCACATCGGGAAGGTACCCGCGATTGGGCACGTTCACCGCCATCGCCCGGTAGGGCTCGCCGGTCCACAGCGCAGCGATGATGGGCATCACCTCCTCGTCGGACCGGCCCATGCGGTGCAGCGGCACCGGAAGCCGCGTCGTGGCCGCCCATCCCGCCACGCGCTCGAGATGGCGCATCACCGGTTCGTGGAACTCGATCGGTGCGGGCACGAAACCGGCGACGTCGCGGGGGAAGGGCAGGTACTCGCCGATGTGGCTGTCCACCGAGCACGGCACCAGTCCGTACTCGCGCACCATGTGCACCACCAGCGGCATGTAGTTGAACTCCACGAAGAACCCACCGACGACGTTGCGGTCGATGGCCCGCCACATGCGCTGCGCCCGGGCCGGATAGTCGAAGAACTTCCGCCGATAGAACTCGCGCACCTGCGGCAGCAGATCCTCGCCGGTGCGGGTGTTGCGGATCTCGGTGAAGAAGGTGAAGTGGTTGATACCGGCGGCCGAGGCGACGATCTCCGATCGCTTCCACCGCAGACGACGACAGAGGCGCTTGAGTCCCATCGGCATCTCGTGACACATGCCGACGAAGCGGAGATCGGTGGCGCGGTCGATGGCCAGTGACACGCGGCTCATCGGATTGGTGAGGTTGACGAAGAAGGCATCAGGGCTGTGGCGGGCCACGTCGGCACAGATCGACAGCGTGTTGGTGATGCTGCGCAGCGAGTGGAACACCGCCCCCGGTCCGCCGTTCTCCCCCATGGCGTGACGGGCACCGTGGCGCAGCGGCACCTCGTAGTCCTCGTGCCAGTGGCGGAACCGGTCGAACTCGGCGCTGGCGATCACGAAGTCGGCCCCGTCGAAGGCAACGGCGGGATCGGTGGTGCGCTCGATCACCACGGGCGCACCGGCCGCCTCGTTGCAACGCGCCGCGAACCGCCAGGCCCGCTCCAATCGGACGGGGTCGAGGTCGTGGAGCATCATCCGAGCGCCCCGCAGGGCGCGCGTGTGCACGACGTCGCTGACCATGGTGGGCCCGAACGACATCCCCCCGGCGCCGACCATGGTGATCCCGGGACCGCTCATGGCAGAAGGTTGCCATGCCGGCCGGGCGCGTGGGCACCCTTGCCGGAGCGTGCCATCCTCTCCCCCGATGTCCGAGGTCCTCATTCCGCCCGGGGGAACCGGCGATCCCGCGCCGACCGACGCCGAGACGCGCCCGACACGTCATCGTCCGCGCATCCGCTCCCTCGACGGACTGCGCGGTCTGGCCGTGATCGCCGTGGTGGCCTACCACCTCGAACCCGACCTGGTGCCCGGCGGCTTCCTCGGCGTCACCATGTTCTTCGTCCTGTCGGGGTACCTCATCACCGGATTGCTGCTGGTCGAGTCGACCAGTGACCGACGCATCGACCTCGGCTCGTTCTGGAAGCGCCGGATCCGACGTCTGCTGCCCGCCGGTCTGCTGGGTATCTCCGTGGCCATCGTGGTGGCCCAGTGGGTGGGCGATGCGCACCAACTCACCACGCTGCCCGGTGACGTCGTCGGCGGCGTCACTTACACCCTCAACTGGCATTTCATCGCCAGTGGCGTGCAGTACGGCACCGCCTACCTGCAACCGAGTGTGCTGCAGCACTACTGGTCGCTGGCCATCGAGGAGCAGTTCTACATCCTCATCTCCCTGCTGGCGGCGCTGCTGGCCTGGAAGGTGCGTCGACGCGCCGTCTGGGGTGCGGTGCTGGGTCTCCTCGCCGTTGCGTCGCTGGCGCTGACCTTCTCGATCGGCATCGAGCACCGCTTCGACATCTACTTCAACACCGGCACCCGCGCCGTGGAGATGCTCGTCGGCTCCCTGTTGGCGGTGGTGCTCACCGATCGGGAGACGCGACTGGCCGCGTCACCGCACCGATGGTGGTTCCACGTGCTGGGTTGGCCGGCGATCGCCGCGCTGGTGTGGTTGGTGCTCACCGTCGACGTGGGCGAGACCTGGCTGTACCGCGGCGGATTCACGATCGTGGCACTGCTCACTGCCGTGACGATCGTGACCGCACACCTGGCCGGTTCGTTCTCGTGGGTGTTGGCCCGCCGCGCGCTGGTGGCCATCGGCCTCGTCTCCTACGGCATCTACGTGTACCACTGGCCGTTGTTCATCCTCATCAGTCCCGAGACCACACCACTCAGCGGCGTGAGCCTGATCGCAGCCCGGTTGGCCGCCACCGCCGTGCTCACCCTCCTCAGTTACCGGCTGGTGGAGACGCCCATCCGGTCGGGGGCCTTCGAGGGACACCGAGTCGCCGCCATCGCCACGTCGTTCTCCGCCGTCGCCCTCGTGTGCGTCGCCTCGCTGGCGGTGTCGACCGGTTCGGGCGACCGCGCCCGGGCCACCGCTCCTCCCACCGACGGCAATCCCGCCTTCGAGATCCCCGCCGATGCCTCCCGCCCGGCCAGCATCGTGGTGATCGGGGACTCGATCCTGCACGACTCGGTGCCCGCCCTGCGCGATCGGACCGACGATCTGGGCATCGAGTTCATCGCCCTGGGCGGTCCGCGCCAGACGCTGTTCCAGTCCCGCGACGCGTGGTTCGCAGCGGTGGCCGATGCCGTCGACCGCCTCGACCCCGATGTCGTGGTGCTGGAGTCGGCCACCGGCTCGCCCGATCCGTACACCACCCGCGATGGAAGGGTGATCCCGCCCGACGATCCACGCTTCTGGGCGGAATGGGAGGTCGAGTCGCGTCGACTCACCGATCTGGCCGGGTCGAGGGGCGCGTTCGTCCTGTGGGTGCTCCCGCCCCCCGTCGATGGGGTCTACAGCAGGTTCTACGGCGACGTCGACGAACGGATGCGTCGAGTGGCGGCCATCGAACGCCGGATCGCCGGCGACGACCCCCGGGTCGGTCTCATCGACTGGACGGTGCTCGGCGGACCCGACGGTGGCTACACCCCGGTGTTCGTCGACTCGGCCGGCGGCGTGACCGAGATCCGGGCCATCGACGGCACCCACTTCACGCCCCCCGGTCGGGAACTGCTGGCGCAGACCACGCTGGCCCAGATCATCCGGCAATGGAACGAGCGGGGTGGCCGATCCTGAGCGGTCGGCCCGGGCTCACATCCAGGAACGGAGCCGATCGATCGTGGACACCGGGTCGCCGCCCACGGGGATGACGTTGAGCACGGTGACGCCGGCCTCGGCGAAGGCGGCCAGTCGCTCGCGCACGAACCCCTCGGGACCGCACAGGTTGGTGAGCCGCAGGAACTCGTCGGGCACAGCGGCCGCCGCCTCCTCCTTGCGGCCCGAGAGGTAGAGGTCCTGGATGGTCTCGGCCTCGGCCTCCCAGCCGTAGCGACACAGCACGTCGTTGTAGAAGTTGCGTCCCTTGGCCCCCATGCCGCCGATGTAGAGGGCGGCCATGGGGCGGGCCAGGTCGGCCATGGCGCCGGCGTCCTCACCGATGGCCACCAGTCCACCGGCGCAGATCTCCAGCGGGCCGAGGGCCTCGTCACGACGGGACCGCCCGGCGGCGAGATCGGCGCCCCACACGTCGCCGGCCCTGTCGGGAAGGAAGAAGATGGGCATCCACCCCTCGGCGATCTCGGCGGTCAGTTCGACATTCCTGGGGCCGAGTGAGGCGATCCAGATGGGGA